>JAKSLL010000040.1 GCA_024401215.1 Bacteroidaceae bacterium | reverse complement strand
GAGCGGTAGACGGGACTCGAACCCGCGACCCTCGGCTTGGGAAGCCAATGCTCTACCAACTGAGCCACTACCGCAAATCTATTAAGGCGGATTAAACAAATTACCACCCTTATCAAGTGCAAAAGTAATAAATATTAATGAACATACAACCTTTTTTACCAAAAAAGTATGTACACCCTTTTACTTTTAGAGTTTTACTTTCATATTTTGACTAATAATGTTTAACTTTGTGGTATGATAATAAAGAAACTCACAATACTCAATTACCGAAACATCGCAGAAGCAGAATTGGAGCTGTCTCCAAAAATAAACTGCTTTGTCGGCAGAAATGGAGAGGGTAAAACAAATGTGCTTGACTCCATCTACTTCTTGTCGTTCACTAAAAGCACCGCAAACTCTGTTGACTCCATGAATATACGTCATGGAGAGGAGATGATGATGGTGCAGGGAGTCTATGACCTGAACGGTGTGGAAGAGGAGATTTCCATAGGAATGAAAGCTCATCAGAAGAAGCATGTGAAACGCAATAAAAAGGAGTATAAGCGCATAGTCGAGCATATAGGACTCCTGCCTCTCATCATTGCTTCACCTAACGACTCAACACTTATATCTGGCGGAAGCGATGAAAGAAGGAGACTGATGGACATCGTCATCTCTCAGTATGACCCTGAGTACATGAATGCGCTCATCTCGTACAACAAAGCATTGCAGCAAAGGAATGCCATGCTCAAGGAAGAAGAAGAACCGAACATAGACATTATGACGGTGTATGAAGAGATGATGGCAGAATATGGAGAGAGGATATACGAGAAAAGAAAGACTTTTATCGAAGAGTTCATCCCTGTTTTTCAGCATTTCTACCAGATAATATCAGGAGGCAACGAGAAGGTTTCTCTAAACTATATAAGTCATTGTCAACGAGGCAATCTGCTTGATGTAATACAGAGAGACAGAGCGAAGGACCGCATTATGGGCTATTCGCTCCATGGCATTCACAAAGACGAGTTGGAGATGAACCTCGACGGATATCCAATAAAGCGTGAGGGATCGCAGGGACAGAACAAGACATACCTGATATCACTCAAGCTTGCTCAGTTCGACTTCCTCAAAAGAACAGGCAGCAACACTGTGCCCCTGCTTCTTCTCGACGATATATTTGACAAGCTGGATGCTCACCGTGTAGAACAGATCATCAACCTTGTTTCTGGTGATTCTTTCGGACAGATATTCGTGACAGACACCAACAGGGAGAATCTCGACAAGATTCTTGAGAGGACAAACGGTGACTATAAGATTTTCAAAGTTGAGTCAGGCAATATCAGTGCATACTAAGTAATGGAAATATAATGGCAATATAAAACATCACAATATGAGAAAAAGATCAAGCGAACAAATTGGAGCTGTCATATCACAATTCATGAGACAATCAGGTCTTGAGACACCATACAACCAATACAAGATCATAGAAGCTTGGCCAGAGGTGATGGGAGGCACTATAAGTCGTTTTACTGCCAACATATTCATTAAGAATCAGACTCTTAATGTACAAATAACATCGCCAATCGTGAAGAACGAATTGATGATGCAGCACAGGGCGCTGGCACGAAAACTCAATGAACATATAGGAGCGCAAGTCATAGAAGATATAAAATTCTATTAGCAGAAAAAAATCAAAGTTGCGCAGATGACAAATACGCACAACGCAAGCTACGGCTATGCAGCCATCATGTTGACTGCATAGCCGTAGCTTGCGTAATTATTTACTCGTAAATAAATCAGTAAGCAGAAGATGCTATTTATGCTGTTCCTTCTGCATCTGCTTCCACTGAGCCTTTGCCAGCTCCTGCATATCAACTACTTCATCTTTCTCATCCACAATCTCAAAACCGAGCATTGTCTCAATGACATCTTCAAGTGTCACGATGCCTCGCAGACAGCCATATTCATCAATGATAATGGAGATATGCTCTTTCTTTTCAAGAAGTTTCTCCCAGATGTCTGACACATTCTCTTTCTCAGAGAAAGAAAGTATTGGCCTTGCAAGCTGACCAAGAGTTACATCAAACTTATCTTCAGCAAGACTTTCAAGGATGTCCTGGCGAAGCACATAACCTGTGATGTAATCACTCTCCTCCCCCTTGAATACAGGAATACGAGAATGATTCTTAAACTCCTCATCTCCATAGAAATCGCGCAGAGTCATCTCCTCTTCCGCCATAGTGACAACAACACTTGGAGTCATAATCTCATGAGCAGTAATGCTGTCAAGCTTAAGAAGATTCTGAATCATGCGATTCTCTTTCTTCTCAAGCACGCCCTCTTCTGTACCTACTGACACCATAGCTGCAACCTCATCACGAGTCACGGACTCCTGTGAAGAAGAAGAGCCAAGAACATGAGTGATCTTCTCAAGGATTATGACAAGAAGATAAGTCATAATGACCAGGACATGAATTACACGACTTGCAGGAATAGCCAATTTGCGCCAGTAAGTCGAACCTATGGTCTTTGGCACTATCTCAGAAAACACAAGTATGAGAAATGTGAAAACACCTGATACTGCACCAATAAACAGGCTCACATCCTCGGAGGTGTTGAATGTCGCAGAAGCAAAATTCGCAGCCTGCGAACCAACAAGCGATGCACCAACGGTGTTAGCAATGGTATTTACAATGAGAATTGCAGATATCGGTCTGTCGATGTTCGACTTATAATCCTTCAATCGCTTCCATCCCTTTGTCCCTTGAGTCTCAAGAGTAGTGATATACGACATTGGGGTGGAGAGAATCGTAGCCTCAAGGACTGAACACATGGCAGAAATCACCAATGAGAGTAACATATAAATAATAATCAATTCCATACGCTCAACTATTATTTATAAGATGAATAAAAGTGATTAATCTGCCTTGACATATTACTGTTCACAAAACAAGGAACAGCAGATTTGTCATTATAAGACAAACTACTTGAACAAGCATATTGCAATATGGACATGAAAGAATCATTCCATATTGCAATACTTTTTGAGTATAATCGTAAGAAAAGTTTCTTTACGCGGCTACTGCTTTCCGCGGGATAACTGTCAGAATCCATGTTATAGTGTTTATTTCACAAATTGTGAGAAATCAACGTTTTTTTGTTTTCCAAAACATCCAAGATGGTGATGGTGGCTCATGCTCTTCCATCTCCTCTTGAAACTGAGCTCTGATAATCTGCTTGTAAGTGCGCTTCTTGGAGATTATCTTATATATTGTTGGCCAATCAGGAAGACCACCGACATTGCAGTCGTCAATAAACACTTCCGCATTCAGTTTGCAAGAGAAATTTTTGTCCTTTGCCTCTTTGAACATCTCGGAAGAGTCGCTATTGACAGCATAGAATGTCACTCCCCTATCAGCGCACCACTTGATAGCTTCGTCAAGAAGTTTGCCTTCGCGCACAGTCCAAAGGATAAGCTTATGCCTGTCTGCAATAAGCATCTTCAATATTTCTGTTGCGTAAGGACGCTCCTCACCAATAGCAGGATATTTATGCTCTACTATTGTTCCGTCAAAATCTACAGCAATAACCATATTAATGAACGTGTTTTCAATAAATTAAACTTCTTCGAGCTTACCCTTTTCGCCATAGCCATAACCATAGCCATAAGACTGATAGCCATATCCGTAACCGTATGACTTACCATAGCCATAGTTGCCATAACGACGGTATGAGTAGTTCTTAGTATTTTCCTGCTTAACACCATTGAGGATGATGTTCATATTTGGCATACGCTCCTCTTCATAGAGAGAGTTAACGAATGTCAAGTCAGTCTTCAATGTATAATTAGCACGTACAATATAAAGAACAACATCGGCAAGTTTAGCGATTGCCACTGTATCACTCACAAGACCTACTGGAGCTGTATCGAGAAGCACATAATCATATTTTGTTCTCAGATAGTTGATAGCAGCGCCAAGGTTATCACGCTCGAGGAGCTCAGCAGGGTTTGGAGGTATGGTACCTGCTGGGAGGATATCAAGATTGTCGCTGATATCAGTGTTCATGATACAAGAATCAAGGAACTCATAATCATCAACATCACGAGTGAGGTAGTTAGAGATACCCTTGTCTGTATCAGAGAGATTGAACAATCCTGCAAGACGTGGCTTACGAATATCGAGACCGACAATGACCACCTTCTTACCAGCAAACGCCATACTTGTACCCAAGTTAGAAGCAATACAAGTTTTTCCTTCACCAGAAGTAGAAGAGGTGAAGAGGATTACCTGCTGACCTGGCTGAAGGACGAATGGAAGATTTGAACGCAGAGAGCGGTAAACCTCCATCATCAAACTGTTGCGGTTCTCTTTAAGCACAATTGTACGGTTACCCTTAGCAAGAGCCTTTACAAATGGCACGGTACCGAACAAAGGCACGGTAGAGAGACTTGCAAGGTCTTCAAGATTCTCAACTCTATAGCGGAAGATGTTTCTAATGAAGTGGAAAATGAATGGGAACAAGAAACCAATGATTACTGCAGCAACCTTTATAAGTCCTCTCTTTGGTGAAACAGGACCGCTGATTGTTGGTTCCTCAATCTGTTTTGCTTTGAAACCTGATGAGTTAAGAGTGATGAGGTTCTCCTCTCGCTTCTGCAAAAGCATAAGGTAAAGACCAGCTTTAACCTCCTTCTGGCGGTTGATGTCAGCAAGAGCCCTCTCGCGTGAAGGAGCAGAAGTTATTCGTCCTGTGTACTTGTTCTGCTGACCTTGAATGTCATTACGCTTGATGACAAGTTCACGCTTTGCGCTGTTGAGGGAAGTCTTCATTGTATTGAAATATGCTTCAGCCTCATTAGTCAAAGCAACAACCTGAGGACTTGACTCTGAAGCAGATCTCAAAAGTCGTTCTCTTTCAATTACTAATTCATTATATTTAGTAATGACAGCAACAAGACTTGTGTTTGTCAATCCAGTGTTAAGAGGGAAAACATGCAGATAAGAGCGTTTGTCATTAGCTTCTTCAATGAGATTGTCAATCAAAGCTATCTGAGTGCCAACTTCAACAAGCTTCTGTTCATACTGTATGCTCTGAGACACATCGGTAGCCGCATCACGAGCAAGGTCTGTGATACCAGTATTACGCTGATACTGTTCAAGTTGTTCCTCTGTCATGTTCAAGTCGCTGCTGATTTCAGCAAGACGGTCTTCGATGAAGTCACGAGTACGGTTTGCCTCATATTTGTTATCATCATCAGCATCTGCATTATATACAGCAACAAGCTTATTCAGATAATCAACACTTCTTTCTGGAATATTGTCAGAGAGAGAAAGCTCTGCGATTGTCGTTGTCTTAGACGTTGGTTCTACAGACAAAGCATTAGAGTATGACACAGCAGCCATCTCCAACGGACAAATTGTCGCACGAAGAGTCTTGCTATCAGTAAAGTCGCTAACCAGAGGATTGTGCTCTATAGTAACCTTTCCAAAAGGTGTTGTGACATCAACAGGGAAAGACTTAACAGCTTTCTCCTCCTCGTAATCTTCGGTTGTAACAACAAGCTTTGCCACAGCGCCATCACGAGAGATTGTCACAGTTATAGGATTCTTGAGCGAATCAAGCATGTCTGGCTGAAGATCCACCTTGTATGGTGAATACTTACCATACACTTCAACATCCTTAACCTTACCCTTTGCGTAATAGACTGTATATAATTTGAGATCTCTAACAACATTTTTATTAAGAGTCTTTGTGCCGATAATCTCCAACTCATTATCAAAACCATTACTTACATTAGTAAGACCCATGTCCATAAATGTGCTATTTATAGACGAAGAATACATCTTGTTCTTATCCTGATCTTTGATAAGGACTGCAGAATTGACCACATAGATAGGAGTTGTATAGTTGAAGTACACATAGGCTGCAATCAAGCAGACAACAATAGACGGTACAAACCACCATTTATACTTCAAAAAAATAAACCACAAGATTTTAATATCAAAACTTGACCCTTCCTTGTATTCACGGCCATAGTCTTGATAAGAACTTTCTACTTTTTTTGACATACTAAATTTAGCGTTTATAATTTTGTGCAAAGATAAAAATTATTTATACACTTTGAAAACAAAACAATATATTTTTAATAATTAAACATCATTTCGCACCA
Source organism: Bacteroidaceae bacterium (assembly GCA_024401215.1). Lineage (GTDB taxonomy): Bacteria > Bacteroidota > Bacteroidia > Bacteroidales > Bacteroidaceae > Minthosoma. Next base: position 26,303 of record JAKSLL010000040.1, on the reverse strand, counting down.
AACACACGTATTACTTACGCACAAATGTCAATTATTAATCAACAAGACAAAAGATTTACAAAAATATTTTTCCCCTTGGTTTTTTTTATATAACTTTGCATGTTTTCTTTTACAATTTTATACAATAAATAAAAGATACACATTTAAATTCTTTAATAATCTGTAAAATCATATCATAGATAAAAACATGGGAAAAGAAAAAACGCTCATTGCAGGCATTCTATGTATCGACATCATACTTCTCACTATTGTTGTTCTAGGCTCCTACTTAGTTGTAGACTTCTTCTTTCCTATAAAGACAAACCACATCACAAGCGTGTCTTCTATGCTTGTCACATATATTATCAGCTTCTTGGCGAGCTATTCTATCTTCCCTTCGCTCGCGCACGAAAGAATTTCCAAAACAGAGGAAATGGCAAAGCGTGTGTTGATAACATGTTCACTCACACTTCTTTTCATCACTCTTATCACCACTCTTGTACATACGTACGAAAGTTTCCCCCGCACATTCTATTTATTAACAATAGGAATCTACTCCATTCTGCTTTTTCTTGAGCGCCTCACTCTGAGAAGATACCTGATGAAAGCTCGCGCACATAAGAAGAATCAGAAGAAAATCATTTTCATTGGCAATGAACCTATCATTCTGTCGCTCTACAAGAAGCTGAGCAGACCTTCATACGGATATGATGTTGTAGGATGCTTCTACGACGGCAATTGCGACGACAGCGGCTACGAAAGCGTGAAAATTGGCGGAACAACTGACATTTACGGATGGCTTGCTGGACACACAGAAGTCAACGAGATTTACGGCTATTTTCCTAAGGAACAGCAGGATCTCATCAAGATGGTCAGCAAATTCTGCGACAACCACCTCATCCGATTCTACTATGTACCCGCTATTGATGTCTTCAAGAGCAGCATGGATTTTCATTTCATCGAAAACATACCAGTACTCGCAAGACGTGAGGAACCGCTTCTAAACCCTATCAACAAAGCAGCAAAGAGGATGTTCGACATTCTGTTTTCTGGAGCTGTGCTTGTCACAATCTTCCCATTGGTTTTTATTTTCGTATCAATAATGATAAAACTCAAGTCGCCAGGACCTATATTCTTCAAGCAAGACAGAACAGGACTTGATGGCAAGGTGTTCAAATGTATCAAATTCCGCTCGATGAAGGTCAACAAAGATGCAGACACCGTACAGGCCACAAAGAACGACCCGCGCAAATTCCCATTTGGCGACTTTATGAGAAAGACGAACATAGACGAGCTTCCTCAATTTATAAATGTGTTCATAGGCGACATGTCTATCGTGGGACCACGTCCTCACATGCTCAGACACACTGAAGAGTATTCAAAACTCATCAACAGATTTATGGTGAGACACCTTGCAAAACCAGGCATCACTGGATTAGCGCAGGTGAGCGGTTTCAGAGGCGAGACACGTTACATCGACCAGATGGAGGGACGAGTGAAAAAAGATATTGAATACATCGAAAACTGGACTTTCCTCCTCGACTTGAAGATTATCATCAAGACTGTGACAAATATGTTTGGAAAAGAGAAGGGTAACGCTTATTAAGCATGCCCTACTTCATCACAACAGAGGACATGTTTGAAACACGCTTTGACACGCACCAGAAAATCCACAAATAGAAACTGCGCGATAGATACAAAGCGAAACGCATGACACATATTGATTTCAACACAAGAAAGATTAATTACACTATAATAATATTAAAGTAAAAAGCTTCTGATAGATAGCATAACAAAACACCAGCAAGAGAAAGCAATAGTCAAGAAACAGAACAATGCAATATCTTGTATTTCAAAGAGAAGCACTCATTAATAAAAAATAAGATAAAAAAGTGTTATTCTCATAATCTTTGCAACTTAGAGTTATCTGTCAAGTAGCATTTTTAACTGTTTACTAACATCAATAAAATGGGATTATTAGATATTTTTAAAAAGAAAGAGAAAGAGAACGTCGGTGGAATAGAAGATTTCATGACACTCATTCGTGTGTACTTCCAGAGTGCCCTCGCAGCAAATGTGGGTTTCTCCAATATACAAGCTCTTCCAGACCTTCTGGCATTCAAGAGAACGCTTCATGTGCCAACGCTCAACAACAAACTCGGTCTCGGGGAGAAGAAGGCTTGCGCTAAGATGCTGAAGGACATCTATGGCATCAATGACTCATTCTTCAAGGAGATAGACCAAAGTGTAAAGAAAAACTGCAAGACACAGAACGACATCAGCAAATACCTTTATATGTTCCAAGGATTCACACAAGAGACAATGATGCTCCTTGGCAACATGCTAAAATGGAAATTCCGCATTCCTGGATTCTTAAAAGGAATGCTGAGAAAGGTCATTGACAGCACAGTACATGACATCCTCACAAAAGACACTTGGTCAGACAACGCAGAAAGGAAGTCTGCCTTCTCAATCCGCCGATACCAGCAGATGTTGGGATTCAGCGAGGCATGGATTCAAGAGTATTCCTTCAACCTCATCACGCTTGCAAAGAAAGAGCCAACCCCTTCTGATGAAGACGTCGCTAAAGCTGAAGCAAAGATGAAGAAGTAAAAGATACAATTTATTGTACATCTACATATATCTATTGCGAATAATTGACTAATAATTAACAAATAATTGCCTTTTATTTGAACTTTTCAATCAACCATATTGTTTTTTTTCAAACAAAGATTGGAAGAATCAAAGAAATAGACTATATTTGCAATAGAATTGTTGTAAAACAAATCAGCACAAATAAATATGACATCAGAAGAAAGACAGTCGATGAAGAAATTTGAAGCGAAGATTAGAGAAATCTTAGCCAAGTTTCGTGTGCTGAAAAACGAAAATGCAGACCTCTATACAGAGATTGAAAAGAAAGACGAAGAAATAAAGCATCTGAAATCCCTGTTAGATGAACGCACTCGTGATTACAACAATCTGAAGTTGGCCAAAATGATTGAAGTCAGCGACTCTGACATAAAAGAGGCAAAGATGAAAATCACACGACTGGTTCGAGAAATTAACAAATGCATCAATATTCTCTCTACTGGCGCAGAAGGCACAGATGAATAAAGAGAATATCATCTTACACTTATTATATAAATAAGAAGATAGTAAAGGCTTGTCACGAATAGTATATGGCAGAAAAGTTCAACATCAAAGTAACCATCGAGGCTATACCTCTCCCACTTCAGGTTTCATCACCTGAAGAAGAGAAGATATACCGTGATGCGGCAGCCACAATACAACACCGCATTCAGTTACTACGTGACGCCTACCCTGCTCTTCCGAGCGACAAATACTATTATGTAATGGCAATGCTCAACACTGCCGTCGAGGCGGCAAAGGCTTTGAACAAGGCTGACAACCAGCCTTATCAAGATATGATGCACGATCTTGAGAAAGAAATCGAATCTTTAGGATTATAGAACATACTACTCTCGCTTTCGAGAGATAAAACTCTATATAAGTGATTTATAGGCACAATTTCAGTAATTCGCTATCAGTAGCGGACTAGTGATTGTGCCTTTATTTGTGTCTAACCTATAACAAAATATTTATCAGAAAACGATTAACTCTAATTAAAAACAGAATTAAAATATGGATTTAGTAATTGCAATTATTATTGCTGTGGGATGCTTAATCCTTGGCGGCGTACTGGGCTTCTGCCTGTTTCGCTACATCGTTAAGCAGAAGTATAATCAAATAATTAAAGAGGCAGAAATCGAGGCTGAGACTTTAAAGAACAATAAGCAACTCGAGATGAAGGAGAAGTTCCTCAACAAGAAGGCCGAACTCGAAAAGGAGGCTAACCAGAGAAACCAGAAGCTCCAGTCATACGAGAACAAGCTCAAGCAGCGCGAACTCTCAATCAACCAGAGACAAGAGGATCTTCAAAAGAAGAACCACGAGATTGACGCTCTTAAGGAAAACCTCGCAAAACAGCAGGACCGCCTTAACGCAAGAAAGGAAGAGGTCGAGACTATCATCACAGAGCAGCGCACTAAACTTGAGGCTATCAGCGGACTTACAACTGAAGAGGCACGCGAATCACTCATCGAAAGCCTTAAGGACGAGGCAAAGACTCAGGCACAGCAGTACATCAACGAAATTGTTGACGACGCAAAGATGACTGCCAATAAGGAGGCAAAGAAGATTGTCATACAGTCTATACAGCGTGTGGCAACAGAAACAGCAATTGAAAACTCTGTAAGCGTATTCCACATCGAAAGTGACGAGATTAAGGGACGTGTCATTGGACGTGAAGGTAGAAATATACGCGCTCTTGAAGCTGCAACAGGTACAGAAATCGTCGTTGACGATACTCCAGAAGCAATCGTCATCAGCGCGTTCGACCCTGTACGCCGTGAGATCTGCCGACTTGCTCTTCACCAGCTTGTAGCTGACGGACGTATTCACCCTGCACGCATCGAGGAGGTTGTTGCAAAGGTAAGAAAGCAGGTTGAAGAAGAAATCATTGAGACAGGTAAGCGTACTGCTATCGACCTCGGCGTTCATGGATTGCATCCAGACCTCATCCGCATCGTAGGTAAGATGAAGTACCGCTCTTCATACGGACAGAACCTTCTTCAGCATGCACGCGAAACAGCTAATCTCTGTGCTGTAATGGCGGCAGAACTTGGCCTCAATCCAAAGAAGGCACGTCGCGCCGGACTCCTCCATGACATTGGTAAGGTGCCAGACGAACAGCTTGAGATTCCACACGCTCTCTATGGAGCTCAGATTGCTGAGAAGTGCAAAGAGAAACCAGATATCTGCAACGCTATTGGCGCTCACCACGACGAGATGGAGATGACAACACTCCTCGCACCTATCGTTCAGGTCTGCGATGCAATTTCAGGAGCTCGCCCAGGTGCAAGACGCGAAATCGTTGAAGCATACATCAAGCGTCTCAATGACCTTGAGAACCTCGCAGCAAGCTATCCTGGAGTAACAAAGACTTATGCTATCCAGGCAGGTCGTGAACTTCGTGTCATCGTCGGAGCAGATAAGATTTCTGATAAGGAAATCGATGTTCTCTCAGCAGATATTGCTAAGAAGATTCAGGATGAGATGACTTATCCAGGACAAGTTAAGATTACTGTCATCCGTGAAACTCGCGCAGTAGCATTCGCTAAATAACACCATCAAATCTGATAGAACAGATAAGTTTACACTTCATATTTTGAGTCATCCCAATTTGCTTTGGGGTGACTCTTTTTTATGTTAAAGCGCATAGCGAATCAATCCATGCTCTCTGCATTCGTTCTATTTTAGATTTAGTTAACGCATGGCTCGCTATCCATACCGAGAATACTGCATAAATTCTTTATCATGAAGGATAAAGAAGGCGATTACTTACCATAAAACCGTTGATATCGATTGTTCAAGAAACTTTAGGAAGTTTTTCACCATTACTTGGTCCCCCTATATCTTGGCGTCAAAATGCTATAAACGATGAATTACAATGATAACTTCACCACACATCGTAATCAAAACAAAAAAAAGTGGACGCCCGTATGGACATCCACTTTTTATATCTATTTATTTATACTTATCAGTTTATGACAAGAAGCTGAGGAGGATACCAGCTGCAACAGCAGAACCGATAACACCAGCAACATTTGGACCCATAGCGTGCATGAGGAGGAAGTTGCGAGGATCAGCCTTGCGACCCTCATCCTGGCTCACACGAGCAGCCATAGGCACAGCAGAAACACCTGCAGAACCGATAAGTGGATTGATCTTCTCCTTAAGGAAGAGATTCATAAACTTTGCCATAAGAATGCCTGAAGCAGAACCGAGACCGAAGGCAACGATACCAACACAGAGGATGCTTATTGTCTGCAAATTGAGGAAAGCCTCAGCAGAAGCAGTAGCACCTACTGTAAGACCGAGGAAGATCACCACGATATTGTTGAGTGCGTTCTGTACAACATCACTGAGACGGTCAACAACGCAGCTCTCCTTCATAAGGTTACCAAGCATGAGGCATCCAATGAGTGGAGCAGCTGACGGAATGATGAGCGAAACAACGATAGCCACAACAATTGGGAAGATAATCTTCTCCTTCTTGCTTACTGTACGAAGCTGGCTCATACGAATCTTACGCTCCTTCTCTGTAGTGAGCATGCGCATGATAGGTGGCTGAATTACAGGTACAAGAGCCATGTAGCTATATGCTGCAACAGCAATAGGGCCAAGGAGTTCAGGAGCAAGCTTCGAAGTGAGGAAGATTGCTGTAGGACCGTCAGCACCACCGATGATACCTATTGATGCAGACTGAGCAGGAGTGAATCCAAAGAAATCAATCTGAGTTACAAGGAATGTAGCAAAGATACCAATCTGTGCTGCTGCACCAAGGAGAAGACTCTTTGGATTAGCAATCAGAGGACCGAAGTCGGTCATTGCACCCACACCAATGAAGATGAGACATGGATAGATACCACCTTTGACACCAATATACAGCCAGTCAAGAATACCGCCTTCAGTAAGGATGTGCATGTAATCATGATGATAAGGACTGTCAGGATTGAGGAAGTCATTATTCCACAAATCTGTATGGAACATTCCCGCACCAGGAAGATTGGTGAGAAGCATACCAAAGGCAATAGGAAGAAGGAGCAGAGGCTCGTACTTTCTATTGATGGCAAGATAAAGGAGGAAGCATCCAATGCCCAACATCACCGCACTCTTCCAGCCTTCAGCAGTGAAGAAACTGAAAAATGCCATCTCATGGATAAACTTGTCGAGACCATCCTGAAGATTGAAATCAGCAGCCATGAGAGGAGTTGCGACGATGAAAAGGAATGCAATAAGAGCTGTTATCAAAATATTTCTTTTCATAGCTAAGCTCTTTTTATGCCAATTCGATGAGCGCCTGGCCATTCTGTACCTGAGCGCCTGCCTCTACGAGGACAGCCTTTACTGTGCCAGAAGACTCAGCTGTGATGCTGTTTTCCATCTTCATAGCCTCAAGCATGAGTACTGTGTCGCCAGCCTTAATTGTGTCGCCCACCTTGACGAGAACCTGAGTAACCTTTCCTGGCAGCGGAGCTGTAACTGTGTTTGCGCCAGCAGGAGCTGGAGCTGGAGCTGGTGCAGGAGCGGCAACTGGTGCAGGAGCAGCAGGAGCAGGCTTTGGAGCGAGAGCAGGAGCCTCAGCAGCAACAAAGTCAGCAACCATCTCTACGAGGAGATCACCCTGGCTTACATTCTGACCCTGAGCAACAGCGATGCGCTGAACTGTGCCATCAACTTCTGATACGATGTCGTTAGCCATCTTCATTGACTCGATAACGAGAAGCACATCACCGCGCTTAACATGCTGACCGTCAGCAGCAACAACCTTTGTCACTGTGCCTGGGAGTTCAGACATAACATTTGCAGGACCACCCTTCTGGCCGCCCTTAGCAGCTGCAGCTACTGCTGGACGTGGTGCAGCAGCCTTTGTTTCAGGCACTTCTACCTGATATGTCTGTCCATTTACGGTAACCTTCATGTTGCCACCCTTGAGATCTTCAACAGTTGCAGTATAATCATTACCGCCTATCTTAAACTTATATTCTTTCATTGTAAATACCTTAATAAATAGAGCTAAGGGCAAAAAAGCAAGCCCTTATCTACAACATTGTGTAATTAAAAATTAGAGTCTTGGATTCAGCTGGAAGTTCCATGCTGAATATGGATTTGATTTAATAGTAAGAACTCGGCTTTCGCGATTTTCCTTCTCAGTGAAATAGAGATGAAGAGCAACAGCTACTGCTGCCTTATCTTCTTCACTTGCCTTCTCGAAAGTCTTTGCCTGCTTATTTTCTTTAATATTTGACTTCACATCAATTACCTTTTTAGTAGTCTTCTTTGCAACAGCAGTAAAGATGCCGAGTATTGCCACGATGATAACAAGGATGGCAAACACAACAAGCACTGCAGTGAGCGCAAGAAGCCAAATGTTTGGATCTGCTATTGATAAAAATTGCATAATTCCCTACTTTTATGTTTTCAGGCTTGAGAGTCACAAAGTCCCCGACAGAAGAAATGCACATCTCACAGGGAGCTTTGTGACATCTTATACCTGAAGAACCATTTTACAATGGAATATTTCCGTGCTTCTTTGCTGGATTCTGAAGTTTCTTGTTCTCAAGCTGTGCAAGAGCACGAATGATGCGGAAACGAGTATTGCGTGGTTCAATAACATCATCGATGTAGCCGTACTTAGCAGCCTGATAAGGGTTAGCGAAGAGCTTAGTGTACTCATCCTCTTTCTCCTTGATGAATGCCTTAGCCTCTTCAACCTTGCCCTCATCCTTGAGAGCCTTAGCCTCCTTAGCGTAAAGTACTGATGCTGCACCACTTGCACCCATTACAGCAATCTCTGATGATGGCCATGCATAGTTGAGGTCACCACGGAGCTGCTTACATGACATCACGATATGTGAACCACCGTAAGACTTACGCAATGTTACTGTAACCTTTGGCACTGTACACTCTCCGTAAGCATAGAGAAGCTTTGCACCGTGGAGGATAACAGCATTGTACTCCTGACCTGTGCCTGGGAGGAATCCTGGCACATCAACAAGAGTGACAATAGGAATATTGAATGCGTCGCAGAAACGTACGAAGCGAGCACCCTTACGAGATGCGTTGCAGTCGAGCACACCTGCGAGCTGCTTTGGCTGGTTAGCAACAATACCTACAGACTGTCCGTTGAAGCGAGCGAAACCTACGATAATGTTCTTAGCGTAGTTTGGCTGAACCTCAAAGAACTCGCCGTTATCAACAATACCAGCGATGACCTGATACATATCGTATGGCATGTTTGGATTGTCTGGGATAATCTCATTGAGGTAATCCTCCATACGACCAACAGGGTCTGTACACTCTACGCGTGGAGTCTTCTCAAGGTTATTCTGTGGGATGTATGAAAGAAGCTGCTTGATCATTGCGATACCCTCTTCCTCTGTTGATGCAGTGAAGTGAGTAACACCTGACTTAGTAGCGTGAACTGATGCACCACCGAGCTGCTCCTGAGTCACAACCTCACCGAGAACAGCCTTAACAGGACCAGGACCTGTGAGGAACATATATGAAGAACCTTCAATCATGAGAGTGAAGTCAGTGAGCGCTGGAGAGTAAACAGCACCACCTGCACAAGGGCCAAAGATACCAGAGATCTGTGGGATAACACCTGATGCCATGATGTTGCGCTGGAAGATTTCAGCGTAACCAGCGAGGGCGTTGATACCTTCCTGAAGACGAGCACCACCAGAGTCATTAAGACCGATAACTGGAGCGCCGACCTTCATTGCGATATCCATAACCTTACAGATTTTGCTTGCAAGCATCTCTGAAAGTGAACCTGCAGACACTGTGAAGTCCTGAGCGAAAACATATACAAGACGGCCGTCGATTGTACCAGAACCTACAACAACACCATCACCAAGATAGTGCTTCTTCTCCATTCCGAAGTTGTTGCAACGGTGTTCAACGAACATGTCAAGCTCTTCGAAGCTGCCCTCGTCAAGGAGGATAGCAATTCTTTCACGAGCTGTAAGTTTATTCTTTGCGTGCTGCTTCTCGATAGCCTTCTCACCGCCACCGATACGAGCCTTTGCACGGAGCTCCATGAGCTCCTTAATTCTTTCTGTTTGCTTTGACATTTCTTATTTTTAAGTTTTTAGATGGGCTGACGGTCTTTTTCTTGAATATATGTCAGCACCAGCCTTTTAATTTCAAAATCAACGACAAGAAGCTGTTAGCCAATGTCGTAAATCCTCAATTACTTCTGTGGCTCACAAAGTTCTGTAAGGATACCAGCAGTTGACTTTGGGTGGAGGAATCCAATCATCATCTTCTCAGCACCTGGACGAGGTGTCTTGTCGATGAGCTTGATTTCCTTGCCTTCGCACTCAACGAGAGCCTCAGCAACACCATCTTCAACAGCATAAGCCACATGGTGTACGCCCTTGCCGCCCTTCTCAAGCCACTTTGCGATAGCTGAGTCTGGAGATGTTGGTTCGAGGAGTTCGAGCTTCACTTCGCCAACCTTGAGGAATGCAGTCTTTACCTTCTGGTCTGCAACTTCTTCTACAGCATAGCACTTAAGACCGAGCACATTTTCATAATAAGGGAGCACTGCATCGATGCTCTCTACACCTATTCCAAGGTGATCAATACGAGAAATCTTCATAATTTTAGATAGTTTAATATGTTAGTACTTTAAAATAAATCAGGTTAGTGTACAATGTCTGACGACAAAATACGCAAACAATAACTTACAAATTTAACATTTATATTTGTTTTAGGAATGATTATAATAAGAAAAAATCATCTACAGACACTAAATATTGACATTTCCCATAAAATATGCCTCAATTTCCGAAGTCAACTGAGCATAATCTTTATGATAGTCCTTAATCACCCTGCCATGTTCGAGTAGGGTGACACGCGTACAAATGTCTATTGTGTGAGTGAGATTATGCGATGACACAAGAATCGTCGCACCACATTCTTTATGGTACGACTCCAGAAGCCGCTTCATTGACATCTGGCTTGTCGGGTCGAGAAAATTAAATGGTTCGTCAAGGATGAGAAGCTGCGGATTGTGAAGCATAGCGCCTATGATTCCAACTTTCTGCTTGTTGCCCATCGACAGGTTGCGGATCAGAGTTTTCTCACCGAGAACCTCTCCGTTCATGAATTCCTCAAAACGATGCAGACGCTCTTCAAGAACGCTGTCGGAGATGCCGGAAATCTTAGCGATGAATCGAAAATACTCGTCTGGTGTAAGGTAGTCGATAAGGAAGCCGCTATCCACATAGGCGCCAGTAAAAATCTTCCAATCTTCAGACTTCGACGGGTCAAGCGACACAGCTACGCCATCCACCTCGCCTTCTAATGTCACCACACCAGAATCTCTCTTCAAGAGGTCAAGCAGCACACGGAAAAAGGTTGTCTTACCTGCTCCATTATTGCCAACAAGACCGATAATCTCACCTGAGTTCACTACATATCTCTCTATATCGAGAGCTACCTTATCACCAAATGTCTTCTTAATATTCTCAACTATTATATTCATAACAAATTATCCATCATTATTCAACTTGTCAAGTTTGCGGAGTTAGACTGTGACTACTGCCGACATTCTCACACCATCATATTGAGTTTCTGAAACTCTCCATATTCACATAACGTCGAACCATAAATCGTTTATAGATATTGCGCAGCCACACTTTATGCAAAGCTGTGCCAACAACACCAAGCACCAGCAGACATATATTGGCGCTGTCAAAACCAAGCAGAGCAATAAGACCTGATGCTATAGCCACAGGCAAACCAAGCGCCAAAAATGACACCAGCATCTGCTCTTTTGTGTTCCTGCCAGATTTTGTTATCTTGTTGTTGAGATGCTGGGTTACATTGTTATAGACAGCAAGCTGAAACACAAACGGAAATATCACGCCAGATGTGAAAAAGGCGTATGCTGGTATGACGATGATTGAAATCTTCCCATTCAGATATGGAACAAGGAAAAAGAGCATAGGCACGACAAGAAGGGCGCAATGAAAATAATACTTAGCTCTGAGAAGCAGATACACCGTATCTTTTCTCACCATAAGCGCATCAATATAATTTCCTTCAGCACACATTATCGGTCCACAGCTTATACACCCACGAATGCCAAAACAGTAAATGCATACGAACACCTTCATGACTGTGCCGTCGTAGCAGTCAGTAAAGGAGAATACCATGCAGAACATGAGCATGACAAAAAAGCCGGTCAAGAACTGCTTGCGTACAACAAGATTACGGATTGTGGACTTTATTTCAAGCTTAAAATACTCACCTACTATTCCGAACTTATCAAGGTATGTCATGTTGTTTGCGGTCACTCTCTGTGTATCCTGACTGTTGGCCATCTCCCTATACACTGACTGTTTCTGCACCCAGTAATTTGCAGCATAGAGAATCGCTATCACCGCAACAAGAGGGATATAATTGAGTATATCACAATCAAAGAACCCTCTCATATATGTGGCACTTGCCTCAAACATCCATGGATGGTCAAAGTCAATGCAGTAACCTAAGCCAACTATCAGAGCATAGACAGCAACAGGGATGACAACAAAAAAGACATTTCTATTGAGCAGCGTACGCCAGAGCAGGTACCAATAGGCGTTGGCAATAGTCATCAGCCATATAGCGGCAAGATAGCCTATCATACCAGAGATGCCAAAGATGCTATAGCAGCATGTAAGATAGAAGGGGACAAAATAAAAAAAGCATAGCAGATTGCTCCAGTTCAGCCCACGCTGTACAATAAAGACATTTAGCAGGAAAGACATGGGGATGTTTAGCAATTTATACTGCTTCACCTCCTGTGCCGGCGTGTCCTGTATCACAAAACGAAAGAAAAAGTCTATTATCAGAAACACCATGATGCAGCCATTCACGCAGTCGAAGGCCTCACTCGACACTCCTTCAAGCATCTTTCCTGTAAACGCTCCTAAAGCCATCAGATACACAGCATGTATAAGCATGCCAATGACAGAGATCACTCTCATAATCCTGTTCTTTTCAAACATCGGATGGCGACGATACTGCAGCGATTTATTCTTTGCAACAAGTCTGTATAATTCGTATATCTTTTTTATTGTCATAAGTTTGTATTGGAAGAACATCCATAGACAAAGAAAGAGGCGTCACAGCCTCTTTCTTTCCTTTATCTCTAACGCAGGTCTATAACTTCTGCTTTAGGGAATTTCTTTTTGTCAAACCTGAATGTGGCATCTGTATAATTCTGCTTTGCTGCAAATGATGTGCAGCTGACAGACATCGTGCCACCTTTTGAACTCGTCATTGAGATGAATGTTGGGTAGCTTGTTGACTTGCTCACCCTCACAACAACTTGCTTGTAAGGTGCTGAAGCCTCCTTTGCAGTAAGTATCACTTCATACTCCTTAGCATTGCTCTTGCCCATCTTGGCAGAATAGCCTTTCTTGTAAAATGAGAGGAACGAATAAGGATTCATCTTTGACACCTCTGCTGCTGACGGCGTAGTGACATTGACCTCCTCATTCTTCTTCACATAATTCCACATCGTAGTGCCATCAAACCAAACTATCTGTCCTGCAGCATTCATGACAAACTTCTGACCTTGGAGTTTTATGTATCCAGTCATCGCTTCACCATCACTTTTGACAGAGAAGCCAATCTTCGAACTTCCTGCGGATTTTATAGCTGCCGATGTCTTGTCAAGAATCTTTGTAGCATCCTGTGCTATCGCCACATTCACAAGCGACAGCATGACTGCCAATAACAAAATAATCTTTTTCATTGTTTATCTCCTTTCTTTTGAATTCTCTTTCTGCAAGTCCTCTCACGATTGCAATTTAGCATTTTGATAGCAACAAACGCCAATAGTTTAAAATGGAATTGCAAGAATATGTAAGTTACACCTGCAGACTAAAGCGTGTTCAGAAGGCTCTCAAGAGTGATAGGGTCTTTTATCAGCACCTCACGAGGTTTGCTGCCTACCTGAGGACCCACAACACCCATCTTCTCAAGCTGGTCCATAATCTTTCCTGCACGGTTGTAGCCGATAGAGTAGTTACGCTGAATCATAGATGTCGAACCGCTCTGGTTATTCACGACAAACTTTGCAACTTCAGAGAACATAGGGTCAAGATGCCCCTTGTCAACTGTGCCCATTGACACGCCGCCGTCCATGTCTGAGTCAGCGACTTCTGGCAGGAACATCGGATGCAGATATGCCTGCTGCTGGGATATGAAGTTACAGATATTGTTAACCTCTGGAGTGTCAACAAATGCACACTGCACTCGCACTGGTCCTTCGCCCTGCAGATACAGCATATCTCCCTTTCCTATAAGCTGGTTGGCACCTGGACGGTCAAGAATAACCTTGGAGTCTATCATTGAAGACACTTTGAATGCTATACGAGCAGGGAAGTTGGTCTTGATAGCACCGCTGATGATGCTTGCCTGAGGACGCTGAGTGGCAATAATCATGTGTATTCCCACCGCACGGGCAAGCTGAGCTATACGGCAGATAGGAAGTTCCACCTCCTTGCCGGCAGTCATAATGAGGTCACCAAACTCATCAACAATAACCACAACATAAGGCATGAATTCATGACCATGCTCAGGATTCAAAAGACGGTTCTTGAATTTCTCATTATACTCAACGATATTACGGACATGGGCTTTCTTTAAGAGGTCGTAGCGAGAGTCCATGAGCGCACAGAGAGAGTTAAGGGTCTTGACAACCTTCTGCACATCTGTAATGATACAGTCATCCTCCTCTTCAAGACGAGCAAGGAAGTGGTTCTCTATTGGCGAATAGATGCTGAACTCTACCTTCTTCGGGTCAACCATCACAATCTTCAGCTCTGATGGGTGTTTCTTATAGAGGAGAGAGGTGACAATGGCATTCAGTCCTACTGACTTACCCTGACCTGTTGCACCGGCAACAAGAAGGTGAGGGGCTTTTGCAAGGTCAAACATAAACACCTCGTTGGAGATTGTCTTTCCCACAGCACAAGGGAGTTCCATCTTGCTTTCACGGAACACCTTACTGCTTATGATGCTCTCCATCGACACGATGCACTTCTTCTTGTTTGGCACTTCAATACCTATTGTACCCTTGCCTGGTATAGGAGCGATGATACGAATACCCTCTGCAGCGAGAGAGAGTGCTATGTCATCTTCAAGACCTCGTATCTTGCTGATGCGTGTACCTTCAACTGGCACTATCTCATAGAGAGTGATTGTAGGACCGATTGTAGCTTTGATATTCACGATGTCAACGCCAAAGTTCTTCAGAACCTGGATGATACGCTCCTTATTGGCGTTCTGCTCCGTCATGTCTATCTGTGGACCCTGACTGTCAGCCTTTTTGAGAAGCGACTCTTCTGGATATTTATAGAATTCAAGATCAAGCTTAGGGTCGTATGGAGTGTTTATGTCTCCTCTCTCTATGTCACCTTTGCCAATCTCTGTCTCGTTAGTTTCTACCTCAAGCACAGTAGATGACACTGAAACGTCTGCCGATGGCGCCTCACCTATGACAGGCACAGGATTGTCGTCTGTCTCAGCAACGCCGAAGTCTATTCGATTATCATTTGCATTGATGCCCGAATCGTCACCATTGAAGGTCACGCCAAAATCATCACCACCCAAATCTATGACAGTAGAACCAGGGGTTTCTGGATAGGCTGCTGATGCCACATTCAAAGCTGTTGCTGCCGCAGCATTACCACCTACGTTGTCGCCCTCATCGTCATCCTCCTCCTCATCATCATCTTCATCTTCTTCGTCATCATCTTCATCGTCGTCTTCTTCATCATCACCTTTTCCAAATATCTTCTTGAAGAAGCTGACAAATTTATTCTTTGGTTTTCTCTCTTCCTCATCATCGTCTTCATCATCGTCATCATCACTACCCTCTTCATCTTTCTTCTTGAAATGGAAACGGTCCTTGAGGTATTCAAAGCGTAAAACTTTTCTGACAACTTCTATTGTCTTGGTACTTACATAGATAAGGTATCCAACAGCATATATGATAAGCACAAAAATAAGACCAGGAGTGCCAATCACACGCTTGAGGGCATTTTCCACATTTATGCCATGGTTGCCTCCAAGTTTTATGAATGTGCCTTCAAATATCGGGAACAGGTCGCTGAATGTTGCAAAGAACACACTCATCCACAGCATGAGCAGTACAAACATAATGAATTTGCGCACAAGGGTGAACTTGTATATGCGCATCATTCTCATTCCAACAATAATGAGATACGGAGGAATAAGGAACGAAGCAAATCCAAATAAGTCGTTAAGGAAATAGTATGCAAGATGCGCTCCCCACGAACCACACACATTGGCATACCGGTTGTTGACATTGTTCAAATCTATGTTCTGCTCAAGAAGGTCAAAATCCTGAGCTCCAGTAATGACATAAGAGACAAAGGCAGCAAGTGAATAAATGGAAAAAGCAACAAGAAGAAAACCGATGCAGAACGACACCAATTCCCACTTGCTGAATCCATTAAGAAAATCATTTACAGATAGAGTCTCCCCTTGTTTTTTTGAAGAGGCAGTTTTCCCCCTCTTCGTGTTATTCTTCTTATTATTAGTTGCCATACGGTACACAAAGTAGGCCTTATTTATCAATTAGAAAAGAATGGAACATAGCCATTCGCTTGCAAAGATAACAATTATCTTTTACACACACAAAACATTTCAACCCTTTTGTGAAAAATGCTTGGCTGTTTGGTAGTTAGTGGTTTGGTAGTTTAGTGTTTTGGGCTTCACTTATATTTCTCCAACGCTTTCAGGCTTTTGCCTCTGTTGAGTTTGAAATATGACTCACGCAAACCTGAGAGCCATAACTCGGTGTCATTCTCATTGTAAGAGCGCGCTTTCTCATAAGCTTCGCAAGCATGCTTATACAACTCATTGATTTCTGCCTTCTTACTTGCGTAGGTAGGGTCTGTAACTTTCACCTCAAGTTTAGAATAGAGTTCGTGAGCGTCATGCAGATATATGCCACCTATCGAAGAATAGGATTCTGCATCATCTGCTTTTATCTCAACACATTTCTTGAACGACACAAGCGCATCGGCATACTTATTCAAGAGCAGCTGTCCTTTGCCTGCTATGAACCAGTAATCTCTGTTGTTAGGATGATACTTGACCTTAGCGAGAGCGATGTCAAGAGCTTTCTCATACTCCTCATGTTCATTGTAATACTTCGAAAGGGTAATAAAGAAATAGTCTATCGACGGATAGGAGTGAAAACCTTTCTCAAGAAGAGTGACCATCTTCGCCGTGTCACCCACCTCTGCAGCCGAACGACTTCCAAGTTCCACAAACTTGCTTCGCTTCTCTTTGTCATTGAGACTCTCGTCAAGATAATGAAGCACGCCTTGATTATTGCCCGACGCATAAGCGCTGAGAACGGCAAGTCCAGCAACATCTGTCATGTCGTCGGGGTCATCAACCAATGTGCCACCATCTTTCGTTTCAAACACAGGGGCTGTCTTTGTTTTGGCATACATATCGAAAAAGCTGTACGCCTTTCCATATTCCTTTTTGTTGTAATGGAACTTACCTGCATTGAGTATCTTCTTTCGATAGGTGAGCATGGCAGGTCCTAACACCTTTCTATATTTTGAACCACTCTTCTTGCCCTCTGCCTCAAGCTGCGCGAGTTCAAGCTGTTCTGTGCTGTCACAAGCAAGTGCTGCCTCATACAGTTCATACATACAACTGAAATACTTGGCAGTATCAGGTTTCTGATTAAGATATATCTTTCTGTTTTCTGCATCTATCATCCCTGTCAGCGCATCAACTTTCAACTTATACAGCGAAGGGTCTTTACGAGCGGCCTCATACTGCTTCAATGCTGCATCTATCTCGCTGTTCGCTTTTGTGTAATTAGACGCTTTCATCAAGGCGCGATAGTTCTTCACCACCACTCCCCTCTTAAACAAATCGGCATCTTTCTTTCCATCCTCTTTCTGCTGAGCAAGCATAGATGATATGGAAAGAAGCAAAAACATGATACAAAAACAAAGACGACACATCATAATTTGGAAGAGTTAAGAGTTAAGAGTTAAGAGTTATGAATTAAGAGTTAAGAGTTAAGAGTTAAGAATTAAGAGTTAAGAATTAAGAATTAAGAGTTAAGAGTTATGAGTTAAGAATTAAGAGTTAAGAATTAAGAGTTATGAGTTAACACCCTTTTCAACAACCTTCCACTAACATAGTTGCACCACCCCCAGAAAGGGATGGTGCAACATAGTATTATAAAGTTAATGTATTTTTCCGTGGATTAGTTGAACCACTTAACATAGCAGAAGTCCTGACGGTGTGGGAGGTCCTCATTCTTTGGATACATACGGTAAGCAACCTTGAAGCTGCCTGAAGTAGGTATTGTGTGAGTGCCCTCGAATGTGAAGAGGTTACCCTCGCGCTTTGTCACCTTGAGTGGCTCAACCTGGCTGATGTGCTCGCGTCCGTCCTCATCCTTGAAGATAGTAACAAGCTCGAAGCCAATAGCGTCGTCGAGACCCTGCTCGTCGATAACATACTTAACCTTGTACTTCTTGCCAGAGAGAATATCGCCCTTGACCATATCCTCTTCCTTCTCACAAGACACAACATTGATAGCATCCCAGCGCTGAGCAACAAGTTCCTTCCAAGCAGCGATCTCCTTAGCCTTCTTGTAGTTGTCAGCGAAGAGAACAGAGCGACGCTCTGCGAGTGGGCAGTAGAACTTAGTGAAGTAGTCATCGAGCTGACGCTTCATTGTATAGTGAGGAGCAATCTGTGCGATAGAGTTCTTGACAGTCTTGATCCAGCCTTCGCTGTAGCCCTTCTCATTCTTATCGTAGTAGAGTGGAAGAATCTCGTTCTCGAGGAGTGAGTAGATTGTTGCTGCATCGAGCTGATCCTGCTGCTCCTGATTCTGGAATGTACGCTTCTCTGTGAGAGCCCATCCAGCACCCTCACGGTAACCTTCGAGCCACCATCCGTCAAGCACTGAGAGGTTTACAACACCATTCATGAGAGCCTTCTCACCTGATGTACCAGAAGCCTCGAGTGGACGAGTTGGAGTGTTCATCCAGATATCCACACCTGTAACAAGGCGACGAGCAAGCTTCATGTCGTAGTTCTCAAGGAAGATAATCTTGCCAAGGAACTCAGGACGGCGGCTGATCTCGTAGATCTTCTTGATGAGACCCTGACCTGCACCATCTGCTGGGTGAGCCTTACCTGCGAAGAGGAACTGGATTGGACGCTCTGGGTTGTTGACGATCTTAGCAAGACGGTCAAGGTCAGAGAACAAGAGGTGCGCACGCTTGTAAGTAGCGAAGCGGCGAGCGAAACCGATTGTGAGAGCGTTAGGGTTGATCTTCTCAACGATAGACACGATGCGTGATGGGTCACCCTGGTGCTTGAGCCAGTCAGCCTTGAACTCCTTCTTGATATAGTCGAAGAGCTTAGCCTTAAGAGTGAGACGAGTGTTCCATACCTCTTCGTCAGAAACCTTGTAGATAGCCTCCCAGATCTTCTGATTAGACTGGTCAGCGAGGTGCTTCTTGTCGAAATGCTTAGCATAAACACTTCTCCACTCAGAAGCTGTCCATGTTGGCATGTGAACACCATTTGTCACATAACCTACATTGTTGAGCTCCTCTGGGAAGTAGCCCTTCCAGATGCCGTTGAACATATCCTTAGACACCTTTCCGTGCAACCAGCTAACACCGTTAACCCATGAACAAGTGTTGCAAGCGAAAGTTGACATACAGAAACGCTCACCCTTGTCGTCTGGGTTTACGCGACCCATGCCGATGAACTCGTCCCAAGAGATGCCGAGCTTAGCTGGGTACTGACCCATATACTTGCCGAAGAGACCCTCGTCGAAGTAGTCGTGACCTGCTGGCACTGGAGTGTGTACTGTATAGAGAGATGAAGTGCGGACAACTTCAAGAGCCTCATTGAATGACATGCCGCTCTCAACGTAGTCAACGAGACGCTGTACGTTAGCAAGAGCTGCGTGGCCCTCGTTACAGTGGATGATGTCCTTGTTGATGCCAAGCTTCTTGAGGAGGAGCACACCACCGATACCGAGGAGGATCTCCTGCTTGATACGGTTCTCCCAGTCACCACCATAGAGAGCGTGAGTGATTGAGCGGTCGTACTCTGAGTTCATGTCGTTGTCTGTGTCAAGGAGATAAAGCTTAACACGACCAACATTCACACGCCAAACAAGAGCGTGAACAGTATAGTTGTTGTAAGGAACATCGATAACTACCTGGTTGCCGTTCTCATCAAGCTCGCGCTCGATAGGAAGTGTTGGGAACATCTGAGCCTCGTAGTTTGCAACCTGCTGACCCTCCATAGAAAGAGTCTGAGTGAAGTAACCGAAACGATAGAGGAAACCTACTGCGCAGAAGTCAATATTTGAGTCAGAAGCCTCCTTAACATAGTCACCAGCAAGGATTCCAAGACCACCAGAGTAGATCTTGAGAACATGGCTGAGACCGTACTCCATACAGAGATAAGCAACAGATGGACGCTTGCTGTCTGGCTCAACATCCATATATGCACGGAAGTCCTTGTATATCTTGTTAACCTTTTCAACAAGCTTCTTATCACCAGCAAGCTCCTCAAGCTTCTCATAGTTCATACGGCTGAGGAAGAGTACTGGGTTCTGCTGCACGTTGTGCCAAAGTACAGGATCCATCTCATTGAAAAGATGACCCACCTCGCTGTTCCAAGACCACCACATGTTGTGAGCGATCTCGTCCAATGGCTTGAATGCTTCTGGAATAGATGTTCTTACGCTGATCTCACGCCAGTTTGGCATGTTCGCGTTGCTTGCCTTAATTTTCATAATTTTTCAATTTAGCCCCCGCCGTCCAGATTGCCGGAAATATCCTGCCTCACCAGACATGACGGGCTGTTAATTTATTGTTAAAAGTTATTTATTTCTCTGTTACTCCGTTACTTCATTCTCTCGTCACGTTTTGAAAGAGCGAAGTCATAAGCACCGTAATAGTATGTGATGAAATGCTTCCAAAGGGCTTTCTCCGCAACCTTCTCAGCATTCTTGCGTGCAGAAGCGACCTCTTTCTCGCTGAACTCTGAGAACTTGATGATTGTGTCGCGTATAGTGTCGCACACCTCGTCGAAGTTATAATCAGAACGATGAATAGTCTTCACACCGTCCTCAATCTCGCTCACACCACCCTTGAGTGAGTTAGCCCACAGACCGAAACCTGCAAGGTCGGTTGTGATGCAAGGTACATGGAATGCCACAGACTCTGTTGGTGTGTAGCCCCATGGTTCATAGTATGATGGGAAGACTGTGAGGTCATTACCAATGAGAAGGTCATAGTAATGCTTGTTGAAGATTCCGTCTTTGCCATCAAGATAGCAAGGAACGAAAATCACCTTGACCTTGTCTTCTGGACGGTTGTGCATGTCGAGCCAGTTCATCTGTCCGAGCACCTTGTCCTCGCCCTGTTCGTTAAGCACGTGGGTGATGCGTGGGTCGCCGATAGCTCCCTGCTGAGCCTTCTTACTCTTGAGAGCAGCTTTAAGATCCTCGCGAGCCTCCTTCATCCATGCTGGCACCATGACAAACGCAAGCACGTTCTTCTTGAGTCGAGAGTCCCAGCGCAGACGGTTGAGTGCGTCGATATAGACATTCACACCCTTATTCTGATACTCATATCTGCCGCCAGTAGAAATGATGAGCGTGTCATCATCAAGCTCTGTGCCCATAAGTGTGTTAGCAACTTTGAGGAGAGAAGCTCTTGCTTCTTTGCGCGCAGCAGTAAACTTAGCTGCCGGCTGAGGAACAAACTCATTCTCGAATCCGTTGAGGAGGATGGCATCTGCCTTCTTGTCGAGAAGTTCAGCGCACTCCTTGCCTGTTATATCGCTCACAGTTGAGAAGCAGTCCACATTCCATGCTGCCTTCTTTTCAACAGAGTGCTTAGCCTCAACATTGAGCTCTGCTGCCATCTGGTCGCCATTGTAAGCGTCAAGATAATCGTAGAGCGGCCTGCCGTTGCCTGCAATCGAACGGCCAATAGTTGTGGCGTGTGTTGTGAAGAGTGTTGCCACCTCTGGCACATTGGCTTTCACATACAACGCAGCAAGACAAGTCTGCCATTCATGAGCCTGGAAGACCACATTGTCCTCCTTTGTAAGTCCGAAGAAGCGATAATAGCTTTCAACGACCTTGCCTGCTGCCCAAGAGAACATAAGGCTCTCATCATAATCACCGTAAGAGTGAAGAGAGTCAACGCCGAAGTTCTCCCATGCCCAGCCGAATATATTGTTCCTTTCAGCAAAGAAAGGCTTGAAGTCAACAAGAATTGCTATCGGTTCACCAGGAATCTGCCAGCGACCTATACGGAATGTCACACCGTCATATTCTGCTGCTGACTTTCTCCATTTGCCAAGAAGGGTCTTGCTCTCCTTGAAAAGTGGGTTAGCCTTGCCTTCCCAGAAATCCGGACCGATAAAGAATACTTTGTCTGTGAGTTTATCTTGAAGAGTCTTAGCACGAGTTGACAAAACTGTGTATATACCACCAACTTTATTGCAGACTTCCCAGCTTGATTCAAAAATGTAATGAGGTTCCTTTAATATCTTTTTAACCATAAAATCTTTAGATGTTAAACTTAAACTCACAAAATGCTATCCATTCACGAATAGCATGCCGTAATTACTTTTTCTACTTTTTTCGAGTGCAAAGATATGTAAATTATTTAATTACCAAAAGAATTTGAGGAAAAAACGTACATTCCGAACAAACAAAACAACTTTTTCCAACAATTCGTGCTCTCACTTTGCAAACTGAAGTGCGCAACTGGGTGTTGGTGGTTTAGGGAAGTTGGTGGTTTAGTGATTGGGGAAGTTGGTGGTTGGGGAGTTGGGAGTTTGTAAGGATTAGTGAGTTAGTAGTTTAGTCACGAATCGCCAACTCGCAAAACTTCCAACCTACCCCAAGCCACCAAACCTCCTACCCAAAAATGCCAAACAACTAAACGACCAAACGACTAAACCGCCACCCAAAACGACCAAACCGCCAACCACCCCAAACCACCAAACACGCTTTTTTTCTTTTTATATTTTCTTTTTTTATATTTCTTGTATATTTCTTTGAAATATATGAAAGGCTTGCGATTTTGCTTTTGAAAGGGTTTTTGAAAGGAATATTTTCGAGGGCAATAACGCACTAATTAACACTCACTTACAAGTGCCATGTACTTTTTGACGGGGTTTGCGGTTTTGTTTTTGAAACCACCTTTTTCACACTTTACCAAAAAAATCGGCGGGAATGTTTAGTTACGGTCATTTTATCAGCAATACAGCACCGCTATAAGCACTTTCTACAGCAATGAAACAACCGTATTTCAGCCCCATCGTCAACAAAACCCTTACCTCGTAAAGCCTACATGCTCCACGAGCTAAAGCATCTATGCTCTGCGAACCAAAGCATCCGTACTTCACGAGCCAAAGCATCTTCACCCGACGAGGCAAGATTTTGATAGCCAACAAGAAGAAGCCGCGATTATAAACAGCAGTCTCAGCAAACATACTATTGCTGAATAGTGCTTATTCAATTGCTCGTTTTGAGGAGTTAAAGTGGAGTTAAAGAGGAGTTATCGCTTCGCTCGGAGTTAAAGAGACGTTTGCCATGTCAGACATTTGTCACTTTAACTACCCTTTAACTTCTCTTTAACTACCCTTTAACTACAGGGGCAAGTGGAGCGAAACTTGTATACTTTAAAGCACATGTAGTTTTTTTCGTTTGATAATTCTTCTTTCTCACACATTTTTTTTAATTTTGCATTGAGATTGTAGCCACTCAGCGATATGATTTATAAGCCAATCCTGGTTACGCTGAATAGCTACCGTAAAGTCGCAAAATGTTAACAATATGACTCCAGAAGAGAAAGCAAGGGTTAAGATAGATCAGATGTTCGAAGACGCAGGTTGGCAGGTGGTGGATAGAGATTTCTATTCGCCAACTACTACTGCAGCCGCCATTCGTGAAGGGCTTCTTAAAGGAAATCACGAAGCCGACTACTTTCTGTTCATCAACGGAAAGGCAATCGGTGTGCTTGAAGCTAAGCGTGCCGAGGTTGACGTGTCTTCTTCCAAGGTATGCGAGCAGACGGAAATGTATGCTCGTGGAGTACCAGAATGCTACCAAGCATGGAAACGCCCTCTTCCTTTCGGTTATCAGTCAAACGGAGAAGAGACCTACTTCCGTGACTTCAGGGATAAAGATGGAGGTATGGAACTTCTAAACCGCATCCATTCACCTAAGGAACTGTGTAAGATACTTGGCATCGAGGACACATACGCCGGTCTCCCTACCCTAAAAAAGAAAGGACTGCGTGACTGTCAGTTTGAGGCAATCACAGAACTTGAAAAGTCATTCCGCACAGGTCAGAACAAAGCTTTGATGGTACTGGCTACAGGTTCTGGCAAGACTTACACTGCTTGTTTGGCTTCATACAGATTTCTGGCATACACTCCAATGAGACGAATCCTTTTCCTTGTTGACCGAAACAACCTCGGAAAACAAGCAGAAGGAGAATTTGGCATGTTCCGACTTACAGAAACAGGAGATCCTTTCAATACCATCTTCACAGTCAACCGCTTGAAGTCAGCCAAGATTCCAAGTGACAGTAATGTTGTAATATCTACAATACAGCGACTTTTCTCATTGCTGAAGGGTGAGGATATTTCAGATACTGACGAAGATGATGATGACAACGATACACCTGTAGAACTTCCAGAGAATCCAACTCTGCCAAAGGATTTCTTCGATGTCATCATCATTGACGAGTGTCATCGCAGCATATATGGCAACTGGAAGAAGGTTCTTGACTACTTTACAACAGCTAAGATGATAGGTCTTACAGCAACTCCAGTTCCTGAGACCATGGCTTTCTTCAACAACAACCGCATCGTCAACTATACCCTTGAAAAGAGTATCGTTGATGGTGTGAATGTTGACTGCCGTGTCTATCGTATCAAAACAGAGGCAACAGAGAATGGTGGTGCTATCAAGCAAGGCGACAAACTCAGACGTGAGACTCGCTATACTGGTAAGGTGGAAACCGTAAGCCAGAAGGAAACCAAGCAATACACCAAGGAAGAGCTTAATCGCAGTGTCATCAATCCTGCCCAGATAAAGCTGGTGCTTGAAACATATAGAGATAGTGTCTATTCCGAGATGTTCACCGACCCACAACGTGAGCCGAACATGGACTATCTGCCCAAGACACTTATCTTCGCTCTGAACGAGGCACATGCCACCAATATCATGAACATTGCAAAGGAGGTCTTTGGGCATACCGCACCAGGCGATCCTTTTGTTCAGAAAATAACCTACAGTGCTGGAGATAGCAATGAACTGATTCGGCACTTCCGCAATGACAAGGAGTTCCGCATTGCTGTTACCTGTACGCTCGTGGCAACAGGAACAGACGTAAAACCTCTGGAGGTTGTCATGTTCATGCGCGATGTTCAGTCGCTCCCTCTCTATGTTCAGATGAAGGGTCGTGGAGTTCGCACCATTGGTGATGAACAGTTACGCAATGTCACTCCGAATGCCTTTTCAAAAGATTGCTTCTACCTTGTTGATGCTGTTGGTGTGACAGAACACGAAAAGCACATACCACCAGCTGGAACGGACGGGTCAGATGAAACCATCACTTTCAAGAGACTTCTCGAACTGATTACACATGGCAATGTCACTGACCAATACCTTAGAATGCTTGCTTCTCGCCTTGCACGTATTTACAATAAATGCAATGACGAGCAACGCAATAAGTTCACCGAACTGGCAACCATTGATATGAAGGAACTGTCATCAGCCATCTTCACGGCTCTTGACCAACAGTTACTGCCTCCATTTGAAGACATCAATCAACCAAACAACGAGCGCAAAGGTTTGGTTGGCGGCATTATCAATCACCCTGAAGCACGCCAGTATCTGCTTATTCTCAATGCAGGTTTTGTTGAGACACTGATGCCTGGTGAAGACACTCTTATCAGCAAAGGATTCTCAATAGAGGATGCAAAGGATACAACAAATGCCTTTGAGAAGTACTGCAATGAGCATCGTGATGACATCGAGGCATTGCGAATCATCTGGAATAATGAAGGCGAACCGCTTACATATGCAGTTCTGAAGGACTTAGAGAACAAATTGAAGATGGAGAACAACAGATTCTCTACAAGCCGCCTCTGGAACTCATATTCATTGATAAGTCCAAAGGATGTGCGTAAGCATACAACAAAAGAAGAGCAGTCGGCTATGACAAACATCATTCAGCTCGTCCGCTATGCTTTCCATCAGATCGAGAAACTGGACAGCGTTTACGCCACAGCTCAGCAGTACTTTAACCTCTGGTGCGGACAGCGCAACAACGAGAAGACACCGAAGCAGATTGAAGTTATGCGACAGGTTGTTGACTATGTAGCGAGCAATGGTGCAGTCACTATCAAAGACATAAGGGAAGATGATAAGACACGTGCAGCACAGCTCATCCAAGCCTTTGGTGGAATGGAGCCAGCGACAAATGCACTCCTCAGTTTATATAAATTCGTAGTTTACAGAAAGACAGCATAATAAAATATGACAATCGAAGAAGTTAAGGAACTGATCAAGATAGATGAGACTCGCATCGTAGAAATGAAAAAGACTACGGGCGAGTTGA
>JAKSLL010000004.1 GCA_024401215.1 Bacteroidaceae bacterium | reverse complement strand
CGAAGCAACCATTAGCAGTTAAGAAGCTGCAAAATTGGCTTGTCTTCATATCTTTAGTATTTTGAACGGCGCAAAGATAGCAATTATGTTATCACAATCCTAACGAAATCGCTATTATTATACAAAAATCAATGAAAAAAACAATATATGAGACTAAAGACACTAACATTCATCGCAATTATGCTGATAACATTCTCTGCATTTGCACAGGCAAATGACAGCATCGACACATCAAACATTGTGGTGACATACGACTACACCTGCCACACAACCGACAAGAATGGCGAGAAGGTGGATGACCATTACCGCCTTGCTGTGTTGGTTGGCAATAAAACAACATTGAGTGCAGGTTATCTTGCCGCCTTGAAACCAGAGAAGAAAGAGAGGAAGGATATCTTGGATGAGATTGACGAACAGAAACTCAACATTCCGTTTGTATATGTAGGCTACCCAACAGCAGACGAAGTGACAATACGCGAGACAATGCTTATCACCGACTATGTGACCACAGAGAAGAAGGCGCCTATCAATTGGCAGATAGAAGATGATACGCTGACCATCACTGGCTATCTTTGTCAGAAAGCAACAGCAAAGGTGCGTGGCAGAGAATGGACGGTTTGGTACACAGAGGAAGTACCTACAACAGCGGGGCCTTGGTGCTTGTATGGTTGTCCTGGATTGATAGTGAAAGCAGAGGCTGACGGAATACATTGCTTTGAGTTACAATCTCTTGAGCAGAAAGCCTTACCGATTGTTTATTCTTCTTCACCAAAAGACATTACCACAAGTCGCAACAAGTTTGTCAAGCATCGCAACAAGACACTTTCTGGTCCAGCTTATCTCAATTCCGCCATGAATCTCGTAAATGAAAATATGATTGAGCAATGGACAATCTTCACTGATGCCGATGTGCAAAGGCCAATCATCAACGGCCATTCTTTCAATATGACACCAAATGTATTTCAACCGTTAGACTTACCCTAACCAT
Organism: Bacteroidaceae bacterium; assembly: GCA_024401215.1. Classification (GTDB taxonomy): domain Bacteria; phylum Bacteroidota; class Bacteroidia; order Bacteroidales; family Bacteroidaceae; genus Minthosoma. Next base: position 96,373 of record JAKSLL010000004.1, on the reverse strand, counting down.
TAATATGAAAAACCAAACTAATCAAGTTTTTCATACGTAAAAGTGTCTAATTTTTGGACACTAAAGTGTCTATTTTTTGGACACACAAATTCAATATGTAATAACATCAAAAACGATTCATCTGAGTATGATAACTTTGCAATGTTTGAAACGCATAATAAAAGACAGAATGAAAATAGTATTCGCATGTATCGCAATAATGCTGATGACATTTTCGGCAGTTGCACAAACAAAGGACAGTATCGATCAATGCCAGATTGTTGTGGCATACGACTATCGGTGCAACACCTTCGACAAAAATGGAAGTGCTGTTGTAGATTCCTTCAAACTTGCCGTTTTGGTAGGAACGCACGTGACGAAATGCGCTCCATTTTACCGCACTATGACAGATGATTTTGGAGAGTGGAAAAACCGAAGCTATCAGGAAGGAGAATGGTTTGAAAGACAAAGCAACATCCCTACGATATACATCAACTATCCCGAGGGCGAGATGACCACGTTCGACATGATTATTCCGCAGTGGTACGAAGTGCAAGGTGCAATCCCAACGATTGATTGGAAGATGACGGAGGACACGCTGACCGTAGGAGGCTATCTTTGTCAGAAAGCTGTGGGCAAGTATGCTGGACGAAAGTGGACGGCATGGTACACCGAAGATATTGCCACCACTGTAGGACCTTGGAAACTGCGTGGATTGCCAGGGTTGATTATGAAAGCTGTTGATGCAGACAATATCCACGCGTTTGAGTTCTGTGGATTGCAGAACCGCAAGGACAAGATCGGTTTCAATAGCTTGGAACAGATGCACTTATACACAAAGACAGACCAGCGCAAGTTCATCAAGAACCGCAATAAGGTGTTTACAAGCAAGCGCTATGTACAAGATCCACGCTACTACATCACGGCAGATGACCTCAAGGAAGCTGTGGAAATGTGGGCTGCAGGACCAGAGCCAGCACCTGAGGATAAAGTAACGGTGTTCTCGCGCGACATGGTTGTGCCAAAGAAAGCTCATGTTTATCAACCGTTGGAATTGGAATAAGAAGCCCCCTCCCTGCCTCCCCCCATAGGGGAGGAGTGAAGATAATGAAGAAATTTCACAATGAAATGTATGAAAAAGATAATACTGTTAATAGCTTTGTTGGTGATGGCATTGCCAACAATAGCGCAAATAAAACTGGAGGTGACGAACCCTACCGACACTGTGCTATGCATGGAAGAGATTTCAGATTCCTCTTGGACTGTGACATTACCGAATGAGCATGTAGAAGACAGACTTATGTTCGTTCTCACAGCAGCCATTGGCAATGAACATTTTACCTTTGCATACAATATGGCGAGAGGCAACATCTACCGCCTCAGCAATGGAGAGCATGTGCGCAATGTGTTTGGCGAAAGAACATTCTTCGACCAATTTGAAGGCATTGCGATTGATCCTTCAAGCGCTGCTGCCGACACATTGGGTACAGGCTACTACGCCCATGCCAATGAAATTGTAGGTATGACAAAACGCAACTTCTTCGTGCATCTTGACTTTGCCACAAACGATACGATTGAGGTGTTTAATGTGGAAGAGCAGAATATACGCATACCTTGGTTCGGCAACGACACAATTGTTTACGGCAATGGTCACACTAACGATTATGCGGGTCTATGGGCGGAATACGATTTCTCCAGCATCGGCAAAATACACGAATACCACCAGTTCGGCAAGTCATACCTGTACATCGCCATTGAAAACAAAAACAGATACATACTCAACACAAGTAATGGCAACCTCAAGCACATTACTAAATTGACATTCAACGGCGTCGAGTATCCTGCCAAACATCTTATTGGTTTCGGCCCACGGCATTTAGCCATAGTTACCAAACAAGATGAAGAACTGCAACTAATCTTTTTCCGACTAACACAATGAGAACAACACTTACAATCATTTTTGCATTCATTGTCACAATGGTATCAGCGCAAACCATCGAGGTGACAGGCACCGTTAAGGATTTGCAAAACAAACCATTGTCGGATGTGATTATCAAGGTCACCTCTGGCAAGATGACACTTGCCTTCGTCTCTTCAAACAGCAAGGGAGCATACTCGCTCACCTTCGACAGCAAGAAGGTGAAGGAGCCTGCCGTGCTCAGTTTTACTCACATCTCATACGAGAAGGATGAGGTTATGCTTCCTGCGGATAAGCGAAAAATCCTTCAGAATGCTTGGTTGAAGCAGAAGAACATTTCACTCAAAGAGGTAAAAGTCAAGGCTCCACCTCTCATTCTGCTCGGCGACACACTCACTTACAATCTCGCATCGTTCTTGAAGAAGGGTGATGTGACGCTTGAAGACGGATTGAAGAACCTGCCAGGCATTGACATATCAGAGAATGGTGCCATCAGCTACATGGGCAAGGGCATCTCGAACTTCTACATCGGTGGTCTCGATATGCTGGGCGGTCGTTACAATCTTGCCACAAAGAATATTCCTGCCGAGTATGCCACTCAGGTGGAGATTATGAAACACCACAAGCATCGCAAGATAGATGCTGACGAGGAGAGCGATGCTGTGGCTATCAATGTGAAACTGAGCAATAAGGCAAAGTTTAAGCCATTCGGACAACCAGAGTTCGGAATTGGGGAGACCCACCCTAACCCTCCCTGTGAGGGAGGGGATGCCATCCGGACGGCGCTCCTCCCCTCACAGGGGAGGCTGGGAGGGGTCTTGTATGCCGCAGGCGCAACAGAGATGATGTTCACCGACAACTTCCAACTGCTTGCAGCTGCCAAGTTCAGCAATAACGGCAGTTTCGGTCTTTACGACATGGTAAATCATTACGGTGGCGACGACTTCGGTTCGTTGGCTACCGACAAGCTCCCGGCTTGGGGACAGGTATATGCAGGAGGAGTGGGCGAATCTGTCTATCGCAGAAATGGCTACGGCAGTCTCAATGCCATACAGAAGATAGATAGTGTCAGGCAGATAAAGGTGAATGCAGATTACACCTACGAGCGCATGACGAGCTACGGCAGTTCGGAGTCGTTCTATTTTGCTGGAGGCGAGAACATACACATTGCTGAGTCCACCAATCCGCTTGCTAAGACTCATCGCCCTATGTTCAGCATGAAGTTTGAGAACAACGCCAGCAATCACTACTTTGCAGACAATTTCAGTGCAAAAGCTCAGTTCATCAGCAACGAGAGCCCCATCCTAACCCAAGGACCCACCCTAACCCTCCCAGCGAGGGAGGGGATTGGGAAGTTACCTTCACACACTGATGTTATGCTGATTGAGCAACACAGGAAGGCGACCTCCATAAATCTGCATAACAACTTTTGGGGAACTGTCCGCATGGGCAAGAAGAAGCTTTCCTTCACCAGCGACATCGGCTTCACTCGCACACCAAGCGTTACTCTTAAATTCTCAGACATCTCCAATGAGACGGGAAATAATCAGGATCCCTCTCTCCCTCCCTCACAGGGAGGGCAGGAATGGGTCTCTCAGTATGGTCAGAGCACACAGATAAACACTCGCCATAGCACCTCACTTCAAGTGAAACTTGGCAAATGGAAGATTGACATGCCTGTGGAACTCGTTGCCAACTACAATTTCATTGAGACAGATCTCGTGAAATCTGGTCTTGACGATCTGAGCCAGCGCATGAACGGATGGAAACTCGTGCCACAAGTCAGCCCTTCAACTTCTTGGACATCAAGGAACAAGAAGTTCTACGCTGCCATGGGAGTAAGAATGAAGTGGCTCAACCTCTCATATTTGTCACATTACGATGAAAAGAGAACCACACTGACAGAGCCATTCGCAGAACCAAATCTGTCGATGCGTTACACTTTCAGCGGAACATCAGAACTGAACTTCAGCAGTGGCTTCAACCATTCTGCTGGCGACATCATGGACTTGCTCACCACACCTGTGCAACTCAACTACCGCAGCACAATGGCAGCATCGGGAGTGATAGGCAAAAGCCAGTCGTGGAACACCAGCCTTCGATATTCCAAGCAAGTGCCGTTCAGTTACTTCACCTTTGGTGCTAATGCAAGCTATAATCAGGGCAAACGAAATGTGCTTTCATCGCGCAATGTAAGCCAAACTGCCACAGAGAATGCGTCAATCTTCCGCGACAGCCACACTCGTTCTGCAAGTGGAGGCATCAACGCATCGAAGAACATCCTTTCACTCTTCACCAAACTCTCAGCCAATGCCGACGCATCGTGGGGCAGCAGCGAATACATGATGCAGAACAAGTTTGTCACAGCTTACCACACTGGCTACAATCTGCACTTGCAAGCCGACATCACACCAGTCTCATGGCTTGAACTCAATGCCAAGGGCGACTATGGCAAGGATTGGTCGCGCACAGTTGGCACAAAACAATCGTCCGACAATCTCCGTTGCTCAACTTCCGTTGCTGTATTCCCAATGCCAAAGTTAGAGATTCGCAGTTCTTACAACTTCATGCACAACATGGTAGAGCCTGGCAAGTACAAGGACACCTCCATGCTCTCTGCATCGGTGCAGTATAAGACAAAAAGTGCTGTATGGAAACTCACAGGCGACAACCTCTTCGATGTGCACCAATACACACGCACCTCATTCATGGACACCGACCGATTCGTACATACCACCAATCTCGTAGGCCGCACCCTCATGCTTACTTGCAAACTGCTTGTGACAGGAAAGAAATAATTCGAGAGTTACACGACAATAAGTAGATGTTCAAAATTATTATGAACACCTACTTACCGACCGAGAAAAACATCGTAAAAAAAACTCGCTGACAATGCGTTCTTGTCAGCGAGTTTCTATCGTCTTTTATGTCCTAAAAACGAGACGGGCAAAACTGCAGATGCTTCTGCTCGTTAAGCACAGATGGTATGCCTCGTTAAGCATAGATGCTTGAAAGGGCAAAGTATTACGCAGTTACTCTACGGCATTTAAAAGCACCGCAACACGAAGGATTTCAGTCTCTTATGCTCTATCCACCAACTGCCACAAGTTTACTTGACATAGTCGAATGTCATGCCGTTCCACTTTAGTGTATGGTACTTATATTTACCTTCTATATTAAACATGCCTTCCCTCACTTTTATGTCTTTGCCATATCGAGGCACTTCAAGGTATCTGTGGTTGTTCTCATCCGGCAAGTTATTGAAGATTTTGCTTACAGAATCTATTGGTTCAAGCTTCTTTGTCTTGGCGTTATAGAGGAAAGCTACAGTACCTGTCTCACAAGAAATGAAATATGTGATTTCCTTCAAGCCGTCAATAGACTCCACAGGTTTGATGTCCTCTGTAGAACACACATTGTATGCCATCCAAGGCGATGTCGCAGACAATGTGCCGAACAGGCGTTCATCATCTGGGTTGTACATCACATTCTGGTTTGACCAGTAGCTCACGATGTAAAGCCTTGAGCCATCTTTGCGGTTCCAGCATGCACCACGCCAGTTTATAGCACCATCGCCCTCGCTGCCTGTCTCGAAAAAGCCATTTTTAAGGTCGCAGTTTTCATCTTCGACATAAAGATCTAAGATTTCCGCAAATTTTCTGATGTTTGGCGCCGCGTCTGCATCATATTCCGAATAGAGTCTGTCAAACTCATGCCTTTCGCTATTTTGGTATTCGCCTTCGCAATCTCCATCACACTCGCAGTCACTGCCAACCATAAAAAATACTTCATCCATATTTATCAGTCCTGCCTCGCCTCTTAAAGGTATTGCATCCTCGTACGCTTTAAGAGGGATATCCTTCTCTTTGCTGCCTGGACGGCAGAAAGTTATTGTCTCCTCACTTGGTTCTTCACCACTGTCGGGACCATAGTAGGAAACACGGCGATAGGTGGCTGCAAGTCGGCTCTTGGAGAGCTTATAATATTCATTCAGGCTGCAACCTGTGCCGCAACCTCCTTGATGCAGCACATAAGGATGCTCCTCAACACGATAAAGAGATGTGCTGGAAAAACTGTAAACCACCAATTTGATGCTTCCTGCATCTGGCTTTCCGTTAGCATCACCGCAGGTAAGAAGTGCATAGGAGTCATCCGCACCACGAACAAAGCACTCCAACACGCCATCACCATCAATATCTGCTGTGACATAAGCCACAATATCGCCCATCTCCTCTTGAGGGCAGTGTTTCTTCCAATCAGTAATACCCTCCCAGATGTCGCTGCCGTCCTGAGCCATAGCCAAAGCTGATAAGGCTGCAGCAAAAATTGTCACAAATAATTTTCTCATAAGTAGTATTCTAAGCAGATTATTCCAACCTATTCTTCCTCATTCCACCTCCAGTCTTCGCCATCTCCCTCTTCATCACCATTGATAGAAGAATATCCATCAGGCTCGCCATCTTCATCTACATGCAAGTCGCAATCAACGAATTTCGCAAACTTGACATTAGGTCCAAAACCTCCGTGGTGAACAATCTTGCATTTATTCATCACTAAAGGACTGTATATGCTATATTCGCCAAACAGCTCGCTGTCAATGTTGCGGATAGTGCAATTGTTGAAAACAATATTATCGGCATGGAACAGACCAAAGCCATTGTTGTGATGGAAAGTGCAGTCGTTAAACACAAATCCATCGCCAAAAAGATGGAGAGCATCCCAGCTGCAATGGTCAATCTCTGTCTTTTCAACTTTCATGCTGACAGTTTCCTCGGCGTCTATTCCGCAGACACCACAGCCAAAGAGGCTGCAATTGGAAATCTTCACATCCCTGCACTTTTTGAACGAAAGCACATCGCCATGACACCATCCCATGTCTCCCTGCAATGTGTGTCCGAAAGTGACATTCTGCAATGTCAAGCCGACACAATTTTCGAAAGAAAGCACATCTGGGAAGCGTGGGTCAATGACAATCTGAGACTTCTGAGGATTCTTACCCTTGATAGAGAGATTGGTAAAACCACAAATGACAAGACCAAGACCATCCTGGTCATCAAAGTAGTACACGCCAGGAACGCTTTTATCCGTGACTGTTCTTACGTCTTTCAGCCTGCCAAGATCTTTAAGCACTTCAAGAGCCTTAGTGAGATTAAGAGGTTCCTTGCTGTCAAGTACAATTGATGACTCCTGATTCTTTAGAGCCAAGATGAACTCATTGGCTGACTTCACCTTCACATCTTTTTTCTTCTGCGCAGATGCTGTGAAAGAAACGAGCATCATTGCTACAAACAAAAATAATATCTTCTTCATTTTCTGACGGTATAGTAATACATTATTTAACTTACGCAAGTTTGCAACTTGCTCAGTTTTAGGAGTTAAAGTGGAGTTAAAGAGGAGTTATCGCTTCGCTCGGAGTTAAAGAGACGTTTGCCATGTCGGACATTTGTCACTTTAACTACCCTTTAACTTCTCTTTAACTACCCTTTAACTCCACAACAAGTGGAGCTTGCGAAACTTGTATACATTAGTTTTCAAATCACTTAGAGCGTACGACGCCCTTTCACTCTTATCTGTCTATTACGACCTTGACGATTCCATTATTACAGTAATTGTCTCGTGCACAGCTATAAGTCACCTGCTTTATTTGTCCATCCTTATCCTTTTCGTAAGTATATTCATCTTCTATAGGATGGTCATTGCTCTCCGTAGCTATATAGTTCTTGCAGTTGAAACCTTTAGAAATGAGATGAACATAAGGGTCCTCAAAACTTGTATAGCAAAGTGCATAATCAAAGTTTGCCTCAAGCGGAATGTCTGTGTAAGTCAATGATGTGACCTCCTTAAAGCCATCGCTGTAGGTCTTTGTAGAAGTCACGATATTGCCATCTTTCCATGTTAACTTTACAGAACCCTCTTTATTACCTTTTACAACGTCTGTTACACAGCCGTCTTTATATTTATAAGTAATAGTTGTTGTCTCATCTTGCACCTTTGTGACAAAACCGTCATCATCAATGAAATAAGTTACTACGTAATCCTCTGATCCCCCATCATATTTTATCACACGAAGCACTTTACCTGGTGTAGAATAGTCGAAAGTGACATTATAAGCCTCATACTCTCCTTTGTAAGAGATGGAAGCAACACGTCCTTCAGAATCATAAGAATACACAGTGACAGAGGTTTTCATCTCCTCATCCTCTTCGGTGGCATCCTCATAAGGGACGGAATTTTCACTTCTTTCAACCTTTGTCACCCTTGGCTGGTGAGGCTTCACATCATCTGCATCCTGCGACATTTCACCATCAACAGATGCAGAGTCGGCACCTTCGTTCATTGAACCGACAGAAGAACCACCGCTGCATGCAGCAAGAAGGAAAAGCGCAAATACAGAAATAAAAAATGATTTCATAAATTATTATTGAATTAAGTAACGTATATAAAAACTTATAACAATTCGTAGCGTGCCAATTGGTACTAAATTGACATTTTCCGTGCAAAGGTAAAGAAGTTAAACAAAAAAGAGAAATAAACAGAGGATATTATGTTCAAAAGGTAGAAATAACATAGGTCGTATACGTATATTTCTGCCATTTGCAATTTCTGAAGACATAAAAAAAGAGCACCTAAAATCATTTTAGATGCCCCTGTTTGGGAATTCAGAATTTATCAGTATTCAGCCTCATCATCTTCTTCGTCATCATCGAAGTCGAAATCGAAATCACCAAAGAATGCTGGTTCAATAAACTCGTCAAGATCACGGCGCTCCTTCTTTGTCGGACGTCCTGTACCTCGCGCTCTACCCACAAAACCGCTGATTCTATTCATCTCAAGCAGTTCAAGCTGCTCCTTCGTAGTGACATTCTCAAGCACTTCGGGTACGAGCTTGGCCCCTACCCTGTTCTGAATGGCTTTAAGCACCTTGAAGGAATAGACGATAGGACCTTTCTTCACCTCTATCACATCCCCCTCCTTTATCATCTTTGAGGGTTTCTGCTTCACACCTTTGATGCTCACACGACCGTTTTTGCATTCATCAGCAGCCAAGCTGCGTGTCTTGAATATTCGTGCCGCCCAAAGCCATTTATCTATTCTTGCTTCCATCACTTCTTATTGTATTGGTTCATAGTACGGTCAAGTCCCTGCAGACAGAACGACTTAATCATCTCGCCCACATACTCCAACTTGTCATTGATGACGGCATTGTCCTCATCGGAGAACTTGCCAAGCACAAAGTCAGCCTGCGCTCCACGAGGATATTCATTACCTATGCCGAACTTTATACGGGCATAGTTTGGAGTACACATACAAGACTCTATGTTTTTCAGTCCGTTGTGACCGCCAGCAGAACCATTGCCGCGCATTCTCAGCTTGCCTACAGGAAGACTGAGGTCATCAACGATGACAAGGATATTTTCCACAGGTATCTTCTCCTGCTGAGCCCAGTAGCGCACAGCCTGACCAGACAGGTTCATGTAGGTCGAAGGCTTTAGCAACAGCATTTCAGCATTCTTCACCCTTGTGCGAGCCACAAAGCCATAGCGTTTGTCCTCCCACTGAGCGTTCTGCGCCTTAGCAAAAGCGTCAACAGTTCGGAACCCGATGTTATGGCGTGTGCCGTCGTACTCGTCACCGATATTTCCTAATCCTACTATAAGATATTTCATACTATTGTCCGTTGGTTCCACCTTTCTGCGGCGGAAGAAATCAAATAACCACATTTCGCATTAATAGAAAAGGAGCCACAAGCTTGTGGCTCCTTTGTTATTTTCTTTGCTGTAACCCAAAAGATTACTTGTTGCTTTCTGCCTGTGCAGCACGAGCAGCACGTGTCATACGAACGGCACAAACAACAACTTCCTTAGAAGTGATGATTTCGAGTCCTTCGTAAGAAAGAGCAGCAACCTTCATTGACTTACCGAGACCGAGGCTTGTAACATCGATGTCGAGTGTGTCAGGGAAAGAAGTGTAAGGAGCCTTAACAGCGAGCTTGCGAACATTGAGAGCGAGCTTACCACCGGCCTTAACACCTTCAGCAAGACCATTGAGCTTAACTGGGATTTCCATTACTACTGGCTTGTTCTCTGTAATCTGGTAGAAGTCAACATGAACAGGACGGTCAGTAACATAGTCGCACTGGAGATCCTTGAGGATAGCCTTTACTGTCACATTGTCAACAACGAGGTTTACGATGTAAACATTTGGAGTGTAAAGAAGCTTAGCAAGCTCCTTCTCTGTGATAGTGATAGCCTTTGATACAGGAGCGCCATTAGCGTCCTTTTCGATTCCGTAGATAACTGCAGGTACGAGACCCTGGCGACGCAATTCGCGGCTTGCCTTCTTACCAAACTCAGCACGAGCCTGAGCGTTAATTGTAATTTCCTTCATTTGAATTTTGTGTTACTATAAATTAAACATAATGCTTAATTCGCCATCACACGATGACTCACTTTTTCAACGCGGAGTCTATGTGTTGCCCAAAAAAGCGCGGCAAAGGTACGACATTTATATCAATATGCAAAGATTTTCACCGTTTTTTTGAGGGATTATGACAAAATAGCAACTTCCCACAGCTTCAAAGGAGACAATGTCGCCTCATTGAAACTGTGGGAAGTCAATATTTAGTATTATTAAAAAATATCCTTAACCTTGTCGAGGAAGCTCTTCTTCTCTGGCTTCTCTGCTGGAGCGTCTGCCTGAGGAGCAGCTTCAACAGGCTGTGCATCTGCCACAGTTTCCTGTGCAGCAGGAGCTTCAGCCGCATCTGCAGATGGTGCTGGCGCCACACCGCTCTTTGCCGCCTCAACAGTCTTCAGCAATGTCTCAACGAACTTCTCATAATCCTCCTTATAAAGGAACAGTTTATGCTTCTCAAACACAAAACGAGGATTCTCAAACGTGCCCTCATTTATCTTCTTACTCTCCGTAATAGCAACATATCTGTCGCCATTTCTGCTCTGCTTCACATCAAAATAATAGATGCGCTTTCCTGCCTTGACACTTTCTGAGAAAATCAAGTCTTTGTCTGTTTCGTTCATACTTTGTTTTTCGTTTTGTTACGATTTTATTAGAGGTTATGTAAAAACTATTGCAAGCAACATAGCAGTTGTCTGCTAAAAATTTTCCACAAAATTGTCAATTATTTTTAATTTACGCAAGAATTTCAACCATTTTTTTTAGTTTCAAACAATCATTTTGATAAATCATAGAATTTTTCAATGAAAATTATTACATTTGCATCAATTTTCAGTAATCAACCAATTATAGATTATAACTCAGAAAAAAATACTATTCAATTACGTCAATTACAAAAAAAGAGTTTTTTGCATTATGATTAACCGTACTATTATCCGTTTGAAGATTGTTCAGCTAATGTATGCTTATTATCAGAACGGAGGAAAAAACATTGAAACAGCAGAAAAGGAACTTCTTTTCAGCCTTTCTAAAGCTTACGACTTATACAACTATATGCTCTTGCTTATAGTAAGCGTGTCTCGTTATGCTGTCGAGCAAATCGAGCAGGAAGAGCAGCGTAATAAGGTTGCGAGAATTGATGAGGTTGTGAACCACCGATTCGCAGAAAATCGTTTCGCCATCCAGCTCGAAAGCAACAAGCAGCTTAACGAATATGTGGAAAACAAGAAAAAGAGCTGGAATCAGGAGATTTCCTATATTAAGAGTCTTTATGAGGATATCGTAAAGAGCGAGTATTACAAGGAATACATGGAATTGCCAGAAGTCACATACGATGATGACCGCGAGTTCTGGCGTAAGATATACAAAAATATCATTATGAAGGATGAGCGCATTGACGACATCCTTGAAGACCAAAGTCTGTACTGGAACGATGACCGTCAGATTATTGACACATTTGTAATCAAGACCATCAAGAGATTTGACCCTGCTAACGGCAGCGACCAGGAACTTGTGGCAGAATACAAGGACGAGGAAGACAGGGAGTTTGCAACTCGACTGTTCCGCCGTACAATAATGAATGACGAGTATTACCGTTCACTCATCGGTCGCTGCATCAAGAACTGGGAGTTCAACCGCCTCGCATACATGGATGTTGTCATCATGCAAATTGCTGTGGCAGAAATACTCAGTTTCCCACAGATACCTGTTTCTGTCTCTATAAATGAATATGTAGAGATAGCAAAATGGTACAGCACACCAAAGAGCGCATCGTACGTCAACGGAATCATTGATTCGGTTGCCAAGATGCTGTACAGAGAGAATAAACTAACAAAGGCGTAAACTTAATAAAAACAAATAGAATATGTTCAATTTATTACAAGCAGCGGCAGGTGCTGCAGGAAAAGGCGGATTCGACTGGATGACAATCGTCATGATTGTCGCTATGTTCGCAATAGTATATTTCTTTATGATCATGCCACAGAGAAAGAAGCAGAAGGAGATTGAAAATTTCCGCAAGAGCCTCTCTGTAGGCAGCCAGGTCATCACAGCAAGCGGTGTGTACGCAACTGTCAAGTCTCTCAATGAGGGAGAGCCTTATCTCACTATCGAGGTGGCAAAGGGCGTAACTATTCAGATTGACCGTAACTATGTTTACGCTGTAGGTGCACAGCAGCCACAGCAGTAATCTATACGCATCAGAAAGAGCGAACATCGTAATTACGAAATAGCAGCTGCGCAAGTCTCAAAGCAAACGCCTATGTTACTATTTCAACATTACAGAAAGAAGAAATCAGAATGAAAAAATTTGTAGATTTCATCAAGGTTCTATTCCGAAGATTGCGGTTGGTAAAAATCAACCGCAATTTTCTTGTGTTCCTTGTGTTTGTCGGCATCTCCACAGCATTCTGGTTCATTCAGACTCTTCAAGACAACAGCCAGAACGAAGTAGAATTCGTCATCAACATCACAGATGAGCCGCAAGGCGTGCTGTACACAAGCGAAAAGCCGCAGAGCATCTCTGTCAAGCTCGGAGGACGAGGCAAAATCATTGTACCGTATGTGCTCGGACAGATGCTTAACGACAAGCAGTACGACATCGACATCAACTTTAATGAGGTGAGCAACGGAAGAGGAAAACTTGAGATTGACAATAACGCCATCAGAAAGGCGGTCACTAAAAAGATTCCTAACGGTTTGGTCTTCGTATCTTCCAATCCAGGCAAGATAGACGTGTTCTATGCGACAGGCAAGCCGAAGTATGTGCCAATAAAGTTCGGAGGAGTAGTAAGCACCACGAACAACCACATACTATGCGGAATACGCTTCTCACCTGATTCAGTAAAGGTCACTGCCCCATCCTACCTCTTCAGCAGTATAAAGTACATAACAACAGAAGACGGCAAATGGGAGAACCTCGAAGATACCGTTGTGACGAAACTCGCCCTTGTCGCTCCTGCAGGCGTCAAGATAGAGCCTGACTCCGCAGAGGTGAAAATATGTGTTGATCTTGTGACAGACAAAACTCTGTCTGCCACCATCTTCAGCGAAAACACGCCAAAGAACAAGTATCTGCGCATCTTCCCTCAACAGGCAGAGATAACCTTCCGCGTAAACTCTATGCTCTATAACTCCATCACAGCAGAAGACTTCTTGCTTGCGATAGACTATAATGACATAAAGGAAGACACAAAGCAATGCCGCATACACCTGCGACAGAAGCCAGACAATGTGCATAACATACGCATCTCGCCCGAATATGTGGAGTTTTTCGTAGAACAAGAAAACTGACAAGATGATAAAGGTTGGCATTACAGGAGGCATAGGCAGCGGCAAGTCATTTGTCTGCAAAATCATCAAAGACATGGGCTACCCTGTTTACAGCTGTGACGACGAGGCTAAAAGACTCATGAATGAGAGCAGAGCCATACACGAAGAACTGACAAAGCTCATCGGCACAGATGCATATATCCATGACGGCACGAAAGGAACTGTCACGCTGAACAAGCCAGCTGTTGCAAAATTCGTGTTCGCAAACGCCAGCAACGCAGAACAGATAAACGGCATTGTCCATCCTGCTGTGAAGACTGATTTCGGAGAATGGGCAAAAGCGCAGACTTCCCGAATCGTCTTTCAGGAAAGCGCCATCCTTTTTGAGTCGGGCTTTAACGATACTGTTGACAAGACAATTGAGATATACGCCCCACTCGACATAAGGATTGAAAGAGCCATGAAGCGCGACAATGCGAGCAAAGAACAAATAACGTCTCGCATAGCTATGCAAATGGATGAAGAAGAAAAAAAGCTCCTTGCTGATTTCTGCATCATCAATGACGGAAAAGACAACCTCGTGTCGCAGATTGATGCCGTCATAAATACTATATTAAAAAGTGGTCGATAAATCAATCTGAGACTTGTCTTATGCTATCACAAAACAGGAGTCCTCGGAATTGAGACCTACTTAACAACTAAAGAATACAATTATTAAATTACAATTATACAATAAAAACTATGATCAAACAAATTCTCGCCATATCTGGCAAGCCAGGCCTCTACCGCCTCATTTCACGCGGTAACAAGAGCCTCATTGTTGAAACTGTCGATGACAATAAAAAGCGTATGCCTGCATTTGGCGCTGACAAGGTAGTTTCTCTCGGTGACATCTCTATCTATACTAACGACGACAGCGAGGTAAGCCTTGCTTCTGTTTTTGAGTCAATCAAGGCTAACTATGACGGCAAGCAGGTTGACCTTTCACCAAAGAAAGCTGACCAGGAAGAAATCATCGCATTCTTCACAAAGGTGCTCCCTAACTACGACACAGACCGCGTACGTGTTTCTGACATGCGCAAGGTTCTTACATGGTACAACCTCCTCGTAGCTTACGGAATCACAGAGTTTGAGGCAAAAGAAGAAAAGCCAGAAGCTGCAGAAGCAGAATAAGGACATCTTTATTAACACAGACAAAACCACGATAGCTGACAGTTACCGTGGTTTTTTACATTATAACAATTATGACAAAAGTTCTATTTATCTGCTTAGGCAACATCTGCCGCTCTCCAATGGCAGAAGCCATCATGAAGAAGCTTGTGAAAGATGCAGAAAGAGAACACGAGTTTGAAATCGACTCAGCAGGACTCATCGCCTATCATCAGGGTGAAGGCGCAGACCCAAGAATGCGTTCTCACGCTTTCACAAGAGGCTACAGGCTCACACATGTGTCACGCCCTATACGAAGCATCGACTTCGACATCTTCGACATCATCCTATGTATGGACGACAGCAACTGGGACAAGCTGCACCGTCTTGCTCCTACCATTGAGGCGGAGAACAAGATAAGACGCATCACAGATTTCTGCACCGTCCATGCTGTTGACCATGTGCCAGACCCATACTACGGAGGCGAACAAGGATTTGAGAATGTAATCGACATTCTTGAGGATGCCTGCCAAGGACTGCTGAATGAATTGCACGAGTAATGGTCAAGGAAGGCTGCAACAATCATTTATTCAACTTTCACAAGTATGCAACTTGCTCGTTTTTAGGAGTTAAAGGGGAGTTAAAGAGGAGTTATCGCTTTGCTCGGAGTTAAAGAGACGTTTGCCATGTCAGACATTTGTCACTTTAACTACCCTTTAACCACACAACGAGTGGAGCGAAACTTGTATCATTTATAACAACATACAACTACTCGTTTTGTATTTCAAAACAAGGATTGGCTTACGCCGAGCAGCTCGGTGTAAGCCAATCCTTGTTAATAAATCATAGACCTTGCCGGAGCATGATTATAAACCTCCCCTAATTTGAGAACACCACATGATAATCTTTCACATCGGCAACAATAGGACGTTCACGACAGATATCGCCAGCAACAATCTTCTTGCTGAGTGCATTTAGGAGATGATCCTGGATGGCGCGTTTCACAGGACGAGCCCCGAAGTCTGCGTCATATCCCACTTCTGAGATGAAAGCCACAGCCTCATCAGTAACCTTAAGGTCTATACCGTTTGAGGCAACAAGCTTGATGACCTTGTCAATCTGCAGCTTAACAATCATCCTTATCTCATCCTCAGAGAGAGGAGCGAAGTTTATCACATCATCCACACGATTGAGGAACTCTGGTCGGAAGATATTAAGCAGATTCTCACGCTTAGCATTGCTGGTCATAATGATAATCGTGTTTTTGAAGTTCACCACCCTGCCTTTGTTATCAGTAAGACGACCATCGTCAAGCACTTGTAGAAGAGTGTTGAACACATCAGGATGCGCTTTCTCTATCTCGTCGAACAGGACAACAGAATATGGCTTACGGCGAACAGCCTCTGTAAGCTGACCTCCCTCCTCATATCCAACATATCCCGGAGGGGCACCAATGAGTCGAGTGACACTGAATTTCTCCTGATATTCACTCATGTCAATACGCGTCATCATTGTCTCATCATCAAAGAGATATTCTGCAAGCGCCTTTGCAAGTTCTGTTTTACCAACGCCTGTTGTGCCGAGGAAGATAAACGAACCTATCGGACGCTTTGGATCCTGCAATCCAGCACGGCTGCGACGCACAGCATCACTAACAGACTGAATAGCCTCATCCTGTCCTATGACACGCTTGTGCAGTTCATCTTCAAGATGTATAAGCTTCTCACGCTCTGATGTCTGCATCTTATTCACAGGAATACCTGTCCATCGGCTTACCACCTCTGCGATATCCTCGCTTTCCACCTCCTCCTTCACCATGGCATTGCCGCCTTGAGCTTCGGAAAGCTTTGCCTGCACAACCTTTATATCTTCCTCAAGTCGCTGAAGCTTGCCATAGCGAATCTCTGCCACTCGGCCGTAATCGCCTTCGCGCTCAGCCTTCTCTGCCTCGAATTTAAGCTGTTCAATCTGCTGCTTGTCACTTTGAATCTGATTGAGCAGAGCCTTCTCGCCTTCCCACTTTTCCTTCTGCTTTCTCTCCTCCTCACGCAGAGAGTCGATAATCTTGCCAAGTTCAACAAGCTTATCCTTGTCACCCTCACGCTTTATCGCCTCGCGTTCAATCTCCAGCTGCTTCAGGTGGCGTGATATCTCGTCGAGTTCTTCTGGCACGGAGTCACGCTCCATCCTAAGTTTAGCAGCAGCCTCGTCCATCAAGTCAATAGCCTTGTCTGGAAGGAAGCGGTCTGTTATATATCTGTTGGAGAGTTCAACAGCAGCAATTATCGCCTCATCCTTGATTCTCACCTTATGATGATTCTCGTAACGCTCCTTCAACCCCCTGAGGATTGAAATAGAGGAAAGCACATCCGGCTCATCAACAATCACCGTCTGGAAACGACGTTCAAGTGCCTTATCCTTCTCAAAATACTTCTGATACTCATCAAGAGTTGTTGCGCCTATGCTTCTCAGTTCGCCACGCGCAAGAGCCGGCTTAAGTATATTTGCAGCATCCATAGCACCGCTTGTCTGCCCTGCACCTACAAGAGTATGTATCTCATCAATGAAGAGTATTATCTCGCCATGACTCTCTACCACAGCTTTCACAACCCCCTTGAGACGCTCCTCAAATTCGCCCTGGTATTTCGCCCCGGCAATAAGTGCGCCCATGTCAAGTGAGTAGAGCTGCTTGTCTTTCAAGTTCTCTGGCACATCGCCACGCACAATACGCCTTGCAAGACCTTCAACTATAGCTGTCTTACCAGTGCCCGGCTCACCTATAAGTATTGGATTGTTCTTAGTACGGCGGCTAAGAATCTGTAGAATACGCCTTATCTCCTCGTCACGACCGATGACTGGATCAAGCTTACCATTCTTTGCACGCTCTACGAGGTTCGTTGCATACTTCTCAAGAACCTCCTTTGCAGTCTCCTGCTGATTCTGATTGTAATTATTTGTATTCATATCGCTTGATTTTTGATTCACCCTCACATCAAGCAACAATCATGCCCACCCCACATTTTGCGTCAGTTTGTCAGCAAAACAAGGGGATAACACAGAAAAAGACTGCAAATACGTGACATTTTGTCTTATTTGCAGTCTTTTTTATGACATAATAAATTCATAATATCACCATAGAGCTTCAAGATAAAACGCCTTTAGTGCCGTATGGAAAAGATATTCATCTGGCGAACCATACTCTGCCCATTCAGACAATGTCATTTCATCTATGGTCATTTCTTCCGTTGGAACAATCTTGCCATACTGATAATCGCCGCTGCCGTCCGCAACATAGGCGACAACAGGACAAAGATGGACATTATACTTACTGCCAACTTCTTCCGTCAGCACATTCTGTCCGCATGTGGACGTGCCTATCAGGACAACATTTTCTTCGCCCATAGTATGCTGCAAAGCATGAATCATCCATTCCGCCGCACCTTGTGTATAATCGCCAACAATCACATAAACCTTACTAAAATCCAACGTCTTCACATTAGTATTATAAGGAATTGTCGCATCATTCATATTGCGCTTATTATTCCAGAAGGTTTTGGCGAAAGTGCTATTGGCATGCTTAGCTGGAATAACATAGCTCGCCAAGCGACATGCCATATCAAGTGTTCCATAATTACATAGGCGGAGGTCGAGGACAATCGTTTTTACCCTTTCCCCTCTGAAACGCTCCATTACAGCATCAAGGTCATTAATATATTTGTTCTGATTCTCATTCGCACGCTCCTCCGGACCTGGAACAAGTCGGGCGCACATAAGATAGCCAACTTTACCCTCCCCTGTCAGCACGATAGAGTCAACGGGGAATGCCACATCCTCAACAAATCTCGACGCTTCCATGACAACCTCCGTTGAGTCTTGCCAGTAGAAGCTGACATCTTCAGCACTAAATGCGATGTGGCAGATGCCAAGAGTGCGCTTCACGCCACTCTGGAGTTTCTTCACATTGTTTGACGACAACTTATACCCATCAAACGAATAAATAAAATCGTTACGCTTCAGCCCCGCTTTCGCAGCCGGACTGTTTGGATAGACTGTCTTCACACGGGCTACAGACTTTGTCGTCCTGCCTGTAGGGTCCACCATCAGTTCAAAATCCATGCCATACGAGTTTATGTGATTAAACATCCCTCGTTCGTGCATATCTACATCCAGCGTGTCAACAAAGGCATACGACCACTTATCATCATGCTTGCTCTTCGATGTTATGAGAGAAAGGAAATCTGAAGGATTCTGGAAAAACTTCTGCCATTCAGGTTCATAGTCCCCGACAGAATCTATCCAGAGATAGTTATCTTGCAAAAGACTCCACGCCCATTGATTATGCTGCGTTTTCTCCACATATTCGTACGTGCGGTCTTCACCACATGAGACAAGAAACAAAACAGATGAAATTGCTATAATAAATGTTAAAAAACTTTTCATATAAAGAATTATTCTTTTCGAGTGCAAAGATAATAAAAAAACTTCCTAACTTTGCGATGTTTAACAATTATAAACAAATATAAATTTCATATCAAAAAGATTTACTATGAAAAAGTTTTTCATCACAGTAATGGCACTTGCCGCTATCTCATTCACAGCATGTAAGAACGAAGCCCCAGCAACAGACTCAGAAGCAGAAGGCACAGAAGTTGTAGAAGGCGCAGAGGTTGAAGCAGTAGAGATCCCTGTTGAGGAAGTTCAGGCTGCCATCGAATCAGGAGACGAGGAGTCAGCACAGAAAGCTCTGACTGCTGTACAGGCATACGCAGAGAAGCTCACTAAGGAGGGCAAGGTAGAAGAGGCTAACACATACCTCCTAAAGATTCAGGAGTTTATCGCCAACAACGAAAGCACAGTAAATGAAGTTGCTTCTGGCAACGCTACAATAAGTTCCCTCATTTCAACTATCAAGTCAATCCCATCAAAGGCTAACGAAGGCGCAGACGCAGCAAAGGAAGATGCTAAGACTCTCAAGGAGAAAGCCAACGACGCAGTAAACGCAGCCAAGGAAGATGCTAAGACAAAAGCCAATGATGCTGTCAACAAAGCTACTGAAGACGCAAAGGCTAAGGCTAACGAAAAGATTGACGAGACCACAAACAAAGCAAAGGACGCAATCAAGAACAAACTCGGCATTTAATAATGCTTAGTTATTGAAACTTCAATAATTTATACAAATTTCGCAAGCTCTACTTGTTGTGGAGCTTGCGAAACTTGTATTACTTTATTTTCACGCAAGCCGTAACAGCAAAAGTTACGAGGCAGAACGCCATGATGAGCATAAAGAAATTCTGGTATCCGATACTTTCGGAAATATACCCTGACACAATACCGGGAAGCATAACGCCACCAAGATACTGACCTGCAGTACAGATTGAGAAAACTGCCGTGCTGCGTTCACCACGAGAGAAAGTTACCAGATACAGAGTATATGCTGCAAAGCCAAGGCCGTAACCTATCTGTTCGACGCACACACATGAACCTATAAGCCACAGGTTGTCAGTTGGGACATAGCTGAGATACACATAAACAAGGTCTGGCAATGTTATGCAAAGCACCAAAGGCCATAGACATCTCTTCAACCCCCATCTCGACACAGCCCATCCTCCGACTATTCCTCCAGCAAGCAAGCCTATCACTCCGAGCGTCCCATATATCATGCCAAAGTCAACATCAGAGAGAGCGAGACCGCCCTCCTCCACGCTGCGAGTAAGGAACAGAGGCACAATCTTTGTGAGCAGACCTTCTGGCAGTCGGAAGAGAAGAATGAAACAAAGAGCCGACACAATATGAGGCTTGGTGACAAACACTTTCAAAGTGTTGACAAACTCCTTCATCTGGTGTACCAGCATATTGTCGCCAGATACATCTTCCCTGCTTTTCTCCACTTTAGGCAGAACAGCACTATGATAAAGGGCAAGGAGTATCATCAGCACGCCAACAATGACAAAAACCACGAACCACGAACGAGACACCCCACGGCAGAAATCCCCGAGAAGCCCATTCTGCATTGCACCAGCAAGCATCACAAGTCCACCCTGACCTATCACCATGCCGATGCGGTAGAACGTGTTTCGCACACCGACAAACAGTTCCTGGTCAGTATCTGAAAGACCGAGAATATAGAAGCCATCAGCAGAGATGTCGTGGGTAGCGCTGGCAAAAGCCACAACCATGAGTATAGCCAATGAAGCCTGCAGCCAATAATCAAAATTCAGGGTGAAAGCTACTGCCGCCAGCGAAAAGCCCATAAGGAACTGCATGGAAAGAACCCACCATCGCTTTGTCTTTATGTTATCCACTATCGGGCTCCATATAGGTTTTATAACCCAGGGCAGACCCAGCCATCCAGTATAGAGAGTGATTTCACCGTCGGAGAGTCCAAGCTCCTTGAACATTATTACGGATATGAGCATGACTGCCGAGAATGGCAGCGACTCACCAAGATAGAGCGAAGGCACCCACGAGAAGGCTTTCAATGAATTTTTGTATTTGCTGTTATTCATTTGATGTCAGTATTTTCCTCGCCCTGCATGCCAAAAGCGCCACCCAAGACACAGGTGCGCAGAGCGTGTTTATAAGAAAGAATGTCTCATACCCTAATTGCTTGCAAAGCCACCCCGACGCCATCATAGGCAGAAGCATAGCTCCTGAAACAAGAGGGACATATAGATAATTTATTGTATTTCTGTATCTGTTGCCTGAGATGAATTTTATATAGGAAGCACACACATTCAATCCAAAGCCGAAGAAGAACTGCGCAGAGAATGTCATACAGCAAACCACCATTATGTCGTCAACAGGATTCAATGTCATCAACAGATAAAACACAGGGGAGAGAGTGAGCATGACGCTCATCGGCCAAAACAATCTCCTCTCGCCGTATCTGCTCTGAAGCATCCTGCCAAGGGCAAGAGCTAAAGAAAAAGAGACAACGCCTATCGTGCCCTGCGCAAAACCCACATCTTGTACTGAGCATCCAAGACCGCCGTCATCGCGCGAGGCAAGCAGATAAAACACACGGGTGTTGAACATCAACGCCTGAGGAAGAAGCAGAAAGACGGCGCTAATGATGACCGCCATCAAGTTTTCCTTATGCTTTATGCGGTCCACAATCTGCAGCTCATTCTTAAACGCCCCTATCAGCGACTCATACCTGTAAGGGTTATGGATGCGAGGATTCTCAAGCACAAACATATTTATTGCGCAGAAGATGAAGAAGCCTCCCGCCACAAGCGTGCTCTCCATCGCCCACGCCTTCTTATAACTTCTGAAGAACACCTCGAATCCGCCAGCCACAATGATGAGCACCCCATAAGTGATAATCATTGTCACCTGAGTGGTAAGCATCTTGGTCTTGTTATACAGCTTCTGCTGACGAGGATAGAGCATCCTGTTATAATACATCTGCAAGAGCAAGCCATGCCACGCCGTAAACACACCTGCGGCAAAAAGGAAGAGAAACAGCACCCAATGCCGCACATGCATTTCCGAAATATAGACAGCAAGCCCCATGAGAGTCAGAAAGACAAGAAGCTCAACAATATGCAAGTGCCTTTTATAGAAGCCTGCATTCCTCACCTTCGAACGTAAGTATGACTTCAACACCCACGGCAGAAAAAGCAAACCTCCATATACCGCTGTCAATGTCTCATCTGCGCCAAACTGGATAAACATCAGAGTGGCAACAAAAGTGACAACAGCCGAAGGAATCTGGTCGGTTGCACTTATGCTTGGTATCCAAAGCCATGGACTATGCCTTTTTTTATACATACAGTTATCACGTTAAAATCACTTTTTATACTTTATCAATCGTCTTGCACTAAGTCATCAAACAGAAATGGGCATCGTTTCAAACGTCTGCCTCACATACAGACATTCATCCCTTTAACTTCCCTTTAACTTCCCTTTAACTCCTCTTTAACTTCCCTTTAACTCCCCTTTACCTTCCGTCACTCCCACAAAGCTTTCACCTCTGCTCCGGAGAAGTAAAACTCCAAAATCTCCATGTGGGACTTGCCCTTATCTGCCATTACTGCGGCGCCTATCTGACAAAGCCCCACTCCATGTCCCCAGCCTTTACCATGCAGGACAAACACATCATCCTTCTTCTCCACATCAAAAGCTGAGGAATAGAGATGGCTCTCACTCAGCCACTTTCTTATCTCCAGCTCCTTGCCGACACGAACAGACGCCTTGTCGCCAACAATGAGCAACTCTGTTATTCTCCCTGAAGCGCCTCTGCTCATAGGCTTGAGGTCCGTTATTCTTCCAAAATCTACACCCGAACGGCGAGACACAAGTTCGCTGAGTTCATCGACAGTATATTTAACCTCCCACGAATAGAAGTCTGTGGTCTCCTGGTCATAGTCATTAAGTATCTGCGAAAGAACGCGCTTGTCGTCAGTATTGCAATAAGGATCAGCCTTTGCTGCAAGATATGGATGACGAATATTCTCCCAGCAATACTGAAATTCCTCTGTCACACCTCCGCAGCATTTAGAGAATCGCGTATCGCAAATCCGACCGTCAAACATCAGCACCTGTCCACGTGTGGCGCGTATGGCCTCTTTCACATTAGGGTTTGTCTGCCGTGTTATGCCTTGATACCGTTGGCAATGGTCATCAGCACAGACATCATACTCCACATGAGCCTCATTGTCATACCAGCGTATCACTCTCTTTATGCCGGCATCAATTTCCGCTCCATCATATTTGAACACATCAGAATCCTCTACGACAGCACCTGCGTAGGATTTCAGCATCGCTCCTTCTGCCCTGTTGCGACGGCAGATGATGGCATACAGCCAACTGCGCGAAATGACAGCATGCGCCTTCAACAATTCTATTGACGCATTAGCACACATCTCGCTGCTTATGACACTTGTGAGATAAGTCTCAACCGACACCACATTCACCGCACACAGCTTCCCACCCTCTTCTATCAAGCGAAGAGAACCTTTGAAAGTCTGATTTTCATTACGTTGCCAATGAAAACCTATCCCTATCACCACATCCTTCAGAGTGAATGAGCAGCTTTCCGCATCAACACACATAAAAAACCTTCCTGCGTCAGCAAGGGAGAAAGCATGGCTTCCGCTATATTCCCTTCCAAGAGAGTCGGCAAAAACACCATGAAACTCCACGTTTATCGTTTCTGCCCTAACTATTCCCACCTCAACACAAGGTTCTTCTATCATCGTTGTCATCTTTATTTACAATTTACTTGTTGTCCAGGCCTATAAGTGTTATCTGCCATAACACACAAACGGGCATAGCCAAAGTGTTGCATCACCCTGGCTATGCCTCATTCATGTCTTTTATCATTTTCCAAGTTTGAATTTCATAATCATCTCAAGTTCATCATCAAGCGACATCGCACACTCCCTGATGATGTCTGTCGCCATATTCAAATCTATACGGTTGTAGTCGTCCTCGCGAGGAGTGATGATGAAACCACACATATCCAAAGCGCCAGGACTCACAAGCATCTGTTCGCCGCCCTCCTTGTAATAGCAATCCGGACGGTGCTTAGTACGAGGAATGACAACAGACACAATGCGAGGAGAGCCATCCAAAGAACTTGACTGCGTGAAAGCCAAGATGTTCATCATTGGTTCGTAATGACCTTCCGGCACAGGGAGAGCATCATAAATCTTCATGAAGAGCTTCTCGTTCGCCTCAGGTGTGCGTGTGATAATCACTACTCCCGGACAAGCATATCCACGAAGAGAGAATATGCCTGTATTGTCTGCCATCTCCTCCAGCCCCTGGGCTTCGATGTACTCGTCTTCGCTTATTGGCCACAAGCGCGAACGAGTGAAGCGGTAAAGTTCGCTCCAGTCTCTCTCCAAAGGCACAACGCCTCTGCTTCCCGCCTGGAAATGCATGTGGTCGGGTGCGCTCGCTCCGCAGTAAGGGCCATTATAGAACACGATGAGATTGTCGAAAGTCTGCGCTATCTCCATCATGTCTCGGTAGTTGCCCTTTATCTCCTGATGCTTATGATGGCGGAGCGGAATTGTGTAATGCTGTGGCAGTATCGGATAAGGATTGACAAGCAGGTGGTACTTCTTCAGCATAGGATAATTCACCTGCCTAACAGGTCTGTTGACATCACAAAGGAAGCAAGGTCGCTTTTCGATAGATGCTGTATCTATCTTTGCCCCTGTTGATGCTATCCTGCCAGGATTGAACTGCGCAGCAAGTCGGTAACTCTCGCTGTTAAGGCTTTTTGTCACAGCCTCTTTCAACTGTCGGTATCTCTCCTCTGTCTCAGGCCATTGCTTCATCTGCTCGTCAAAAAGCAGCTGCGCATCCTCCTTGGTGACTCCGCATGACCAGTATTCGTTCAGTCGGCGGCGGTCGATAATCTCCATTGTGCGGAGACTGTCCTTATACACATTATTTCTATTCACCTGCTCAGGCTTGAGCGCGGCATCGCTATTGCCTTCCCAGCGCCTGCACAGATACAGTTCGGTATATATTCTGCCTATCTTGTATTTGCGGCTGAAAGCAAGTCCCACGGCATAGTCCTCGCCATAACTTGTGTTTGGCATTCCAATCTTGCGCAGAAGAGGTGTGAAGAACGCTCTTGGCGCTCCGAGGCCATTTATGCGGAGAGCATTGTTGCGCCCGTTTTCCTCTGTCCACTCTTTGTGGTCTATCAAGCCTGGAGGCAATGTCTCAAGCTGGAAATTACACATCCTATATGAACCGATGACCATTCCGCAATGCTCCTCATAGAACTTATCCACAATAGTCTGCAAGGTATCCGGTCCGCTGTATAAATCATCGCTGTCGAGCTGCACAGAGAATCGTCCGCATTGCTCACTATTGAAAGCGAGGCTCCAGCATCCGCCGATACCCAGGTCTTTGCGTGTTGGCACGATATGGATGACACGGGAGTCTGTCTGCGCTATTCTCTCTATCACATCACTCGTGCCGTCTGTTGACAGGTTGTCAACCACAATGACATTGAACTCAAAGGATGTCTTCTGCGAAAGGGCGCTCATAATGGCGTCCTCTATGGTCTTCACCCTGTTTCTCACGGGGATGATAACTGACGCCTCAACAGCAAACTCACTTCTCTCCACAGACACATCAACAATACTTGCCGGGTCAATATATGCACCTATAATCTTGAGATGCTCCGTACACACCTGCTCCTTCTCCAGCTGAGCATCCCTGTTTCTTGGATCAACATAGTCAAACTGCTTTTCACCGCTCTTCCTCGTATCAAGCTCCTCTTCTGTGTAGAGGTATTCACGGAGATGGAAAAGAGAGGCGCTTCTCTTTCTCCTCAGGTCAAAGAGCTGAAGGTCATACCATCCTGAGTATTTGTAATTGGCATCAGGATTGCTATACACATAAGTGCGAAGGGCATTAGCAGAGTGAAGGGTGACAGAGCCGAAGTCAAAATCATCACGCACGCTGCCATAGTAGAAGTCCATTGTAGGACAGTTGACAGTCTCGCCATCTTTCACCGCATAATGGTCTGCATACACCACAGCGGCATCAACACCTTCTGCCACATTATACCATCGCTGTATTGCCTTGTATCCGAAGATGACAGGCGTCTGCTTCATGCAGACCATAGCGTATGGGGAGCCCAACGCTGCACTTATCTGCTTAACGGTGTCTGAGCTGTAGATGCTGTCTATACGCAACACCTTGCAGTTAGGATATGGGCAAGGCGTATCATCTGTCATCAGCAAATATATATTGTTCACCAAAGGTTCTTCCTTCAGCTGCTTGAGTGTTATAAGTGTGGTGTCGAAATCGGCAAACGCAACAAAACAGTCAATTCCCTTTTTCATAAAATACACATATTATAAATTATATTTGCAAAGATAGAATTATTTGCCCGAAGAAAAAAATCTTTAAATATCTTTTTGACGTTTTTTATTTATCTTTGTCAAAAAATAACAGCATAAAAGTCGCGCCCACAAGCAGATTCCCTTTCAAGGAGGGGAAAGTGGCTAAAAAAAAGACCATACGGACTTTCTTTTCCGCCTTGCTGATGCCGTGCGGCAGCCACCCACAAAAAAACATAATCTACAATGTCAACAAACAAAGAAAGAGAAAACGAAGGTCTCAACGCCCTTGGCAAGAAGACGGAATACAAGCAGGATTATGCACCTGAAGTGCTTGAATCGTTCACAAACAAACACCCAGAAAATGACTACTGGGTGCGCTTCAACTGCCCTGAGTTCACATCCCTCTGCCCTATCACCGGACAGCCTGACTTTGCCGAGATTCGCATCTCCTACCTTCCCGACGAAAGAATGGTTGAAAGCAAATCGCTAAAGCTGTACCTTTTCTCCTTCCGCAATCATGGTGACTTTCACGAAGACTGCGTTAACAAGATAATGAAGGACCTCATCAAACTGATGGATCCTAAGTACATCGAAGTGACAGGCATATTCACTCCTCGTGGCGGCATAAGTATTTATCCTTATGCCAATTACGGCCGCCCAGGCACAAAATACGAGGAGATGGCAAACTACCGCCTCATGAACCACGATTTGAAGTAAAAGACCCTCCCCTGCCCTCCCTGTGAGGGAGGGGGCGCCATTCGGAGTGATGGCTGTGAATGAAGAATGAAGATTTACCAATGACAAATAATGCATTGCTAAATCTTCATTCTTTATTCTTCTATCCTAATTTCCTATGCCCTTTATTCTCCAAATGCAATGCCCTTTCGCCTGTACATGCTTTGCGAGGCGAAGCATCTATGCTCTACGAGCCAAAGCATCTGGTGCTTACCTCGTCTCGTTTCAAGAGTACAAAATGTGCATTTACGTCGGCTGACGACAGCACGAACTTCTTATATTGCATTTTTTCCGCATTTCTTCCCCATCCACCCTTTTGATGCCCCTTTTCTATTTGGGGCAACTCAAGGTTGGATGTGAAAGAAATGCGGGGTTAGTTACTTTTTTGTTTATTTTTAAAGAAAAGAATTACTGAAGAGCGAGGCGCAAGCCGATGCCGTCGTTGTGGTCAGACGGGTTGCTGTACCTGCGATATGCCACACGGCAGCCCTCGGCACTGCTGTACCAACTGCCACCACGGCGGACGCGGCTAGACCCAGAAGAAGCACCAGTAGGGTTTGTCTGGGCACTTGAAGAGTAATCTCCATACCAGTCTGAGCACCACTCATAAACATTGCCACTCATGTCGTAGATGCCAAGCTCGTTTGGCTGCTTGGTGGCAACTTTATGGGTTCCATAATCTGGGCTTGAAGAACCTTTATCCGAAGAATTAACTGTGTACCACGCAACATCTTCAATGTTGTTGCTTCCCGAGAACACATAGCCCTTGCTCTCCTTGCCGCCACGGGCTGCATACTCCCACTCTGCCTCCGTTGGCATGCGGAATGTGGCTCCTGTGAGGCTGTTGAGCTTACTGATGAAGGTCTTGCACTCGTCATAGCTGATGTAATAGGCTGGGTAGCTGTCACCAAGTCCGTAGCTGCTGCTCCAGCTGTAGCTTGATGAAGGGCTTGCATTCATGACGGCTTTCCAGAGAGCCTGAGTCACTTCAGTTTCGCCGATATAGTAGTCGGAGAGGGTGACGGAGTGTGTTGGTTTTTCGTTTGAATATGTCGTATATTCGCTGTTCACCTGCTCGCTTGTTGCGCCCATTGTGAATGTGCCGCCCTCAACTCGCTTCATTGTGAATGACACGCCATTTACCGTGAATGTCTTGTCTGAGCCACCAATTGTCACCTCTGCTTTCGTCTCTGGCGAACCATCGCCTACAACCTTGGCGGTGATGGTTGCCTTGCCCTCTGTGCCTACGGCTGTCACCTTGCCTGTCTTGTCAACAGTAGCGATGCTTGGGTCGGAGCTTGTCCAGATTACGGTTGCTGTCGATGCGCCGCTTGGAGTGACGGTGGCGGTGAGCTGGGCTGACTCTGATGGCTTGATGCTGAGTGACTTTGCTGAGAGGCTCACGCCTGTTGGGGCTGCGGAGAGGACGGTGACCTTGCAGGTTGCCTTCTTGCCTGAGCCGTCGGTGGCTGCGGCGGTGATGGTCGATGTGCCTGCCGCCATGGCGTAGAATTTATTTTTGTTAAGATACATGACATTAGCAGCTGAACTGCTCGTCCATGCAAGGGAATCGTTGTTGGCTGTCGTTGGCGACACGGTAGCATCGAGGGTGAAGGTGCTGCCCTTGCCGATGTTGAGTGTGGTGTATGGGAGTGTGACGGATGTCACGAGCTGGGTGATGTTGAAGGTGCAGGTTGCCTTCACACCTGTACCGTCAGTAGATGTGGCGGTGATGGTTGCCTTGCCGCCCTTCTTGGCTGTAACAAGTCCTGTCTGGTCAACGGTGGCTACGCCTGTGCTACTTGATGTCCACTTCAAGGTTGGAACTTTGGCATTGGCTGGTGTCACGGTGGCTGTGAGCTGGTGTGTCTGCCCTGTGTTGAGGTTCACGCTCGTGCTTGACAGCTTGATGGCGGTCACGAACATGGCAGAGGTGTAGTAGAACTTGCCGCCTGTCTGAGCCATAGTGTTGAGCAGGAGCATGTCTTTGGTCTTCTTCAGCACGTTATATGAGAGAGGGCATTCGCCGTTTGAGTCATAGACGGCGATGAAGCCGAGCTGGGGCATGTATTCAAAAGTGTATGCTGTGTTGTTAATCGTACATGTGCCGTCGGCGTTGAAGGTGAGGACTTCTCCTGAGGTGGTGCGCCATGTACCTGCTATTGCGCTGTTGTCAACAGCGTATGGGTCGCCGCCACCGAGGCTGACTTTGCGAGGTGCCTGTTTGCCTATCACGGTATTGACAAGCTGGGTGACATCGCTGATGTTGAGTTCGCCGTCGTCGTTCATGTCGCCGACGTAGGCTTCGCTCTGGGCGCTTACTGCCATGGTGCTGAGCAGCATGGCAAGCGAGAGGAATGTTTTTTTCATAATGAGTAGATGTTTTGTGAGAGATGCGGGAGCTGGATGCCGTTTACCGCTATCGCTCAGATTATTATTTTTGTTGATTTAATTTTCTGCTGATAACATAAACTACAAACGTGCAGAGCCCGCTCGAAGCACTATTGCGACTTCGAGCGGGCTCTGCACGTTTGCAGGGTTATAGTTATAGAATTGATTGATTGATTGATTGATTGATTGATTGATTGATTGATTTAACAAAACAACTGAACTGACCAAATTTTTGACCAGTTATTTTGCTGTTTCTCAAAGATTCTTGCATCGTTGTCATACTCTGATTCTCAATGTTTTTCAGTCAATAAATCATCAACCTTACATCAAGGTCTGCCCAAAAGGTGCAAAGATATGAATAATTGATGAAAGAAACAAGAAAATTCGGAAAATTAAGAATTAAGAGTTAAGGGTGAAACCTACTGCGCAAATACCACATCATTAACTTTGTATTTTTAACATTTAACAATTAATACTCCGTATTACATTGAAACACAAACAAGTACAAGAGACGCGTTAAAAATACACTTTTAACAAAAAGGAAGTTCGAAGGATATTTCTTCATCTTTCTGCCTCGCAAAGTTATGTGACGTTACCCCGCAAAGCAACATTGCGTTACCTCGTAAAGCAAGTTTGCTTTGCGGGGTAACGCTACATCAAAAACAGGGGACGTTTGTCTTGTCGGACATTTGTCACTTTAACTACCCTTTAACTTCTCTTTAACTACCCTTTAACTACACAACGAGTGGAGCTTGCGTTATCGCTTGCGCTTTCGCAGAAAGAAACTTGTATTAAATAATTATGAACACCTACTTACCAACTTATTTTTATCATCACTTAGCTTTTGGGCAGTTGACATGCAAGAAAAGAGAAGAAATTACTCAGAAGAGCTGTTTCATTGACAAACAGCATCTACAAAACGAACAAATACGACAATTTTATTATTATTAATAATATTGTTATGATGTTTTCGGAATTTAATGATTTCTCTTCATGAAAAAAATATTAACTTTGCACTATGATAGAAAAGCATATTGTTTTAGAGGATATCGACCTCGTTACATTTTACGGAGTGAACAATGCTCACCTCCAGATGATAAAAGCCTTATACCCAAAGCTGCGCATCGTGGCACGAGGCAACATCATCAAGGTGATGGGCGATGAAGAGGAGATGTGCGCCTTTGAGGAGAACATTGAGAAGATGCAACAGCATTGCTCAAAGTATAACGCTCTAAACGAAGAAATCATACTCCAGATTGTCAAGGGAGAACAGCCACAAGGCGACAACGCCGAAAGCGGCTCTATCTGCTATTCCGTAACGGGGAAACCTATTACCGCAAGAAGTGAAAACCAGAAGAAACTCGTTGAGGCATATTTTGCAAACGACATGCTTTTCGCTATCGGCCCTGCCGGTTCGGGAAAGACTTATGTGAGCATCGCTCTTGCTGTGCGAGCTTTGAAGAACAAGGAGATACGCAAGATTATCCTTTCCCGACCAGCTGTGGAGGCAGGAGAGAAACTCGGATTCCTCCCTGGAGACATGAAAGACAAGATTGACCCATACCTCCAGCCTCTCTATGACGCATTGCAGGATATGATACCTGCTCAGAAGCTTTCCGAATACATGGAGCAGAATATCATCCAAATAGCTCCGCTCGCTTTCATGAGAGGACGCACCTTGAATGACGCTGTCGTCATCCTTGACGAGGCGCAGAACACCACAACCCAGCAGATTAAGATGTTTCTCACCCGCATGGGACAGAACACAAAGATGATTATAACAGGCGACATGACTCAGATTGACCTCCCCCGAGGCGTGAAGAGCGGTCTGAAAGAAGCAAAAGAAGTGCTGAGCGAGGTCAAGGGCATCTCTTTCATAGAAATGGACGAGAAGGACATCGTGCGCCACCGCCTCGTGACAAGAATAGTGAACGCCTACAGCAAATACGAAAAAGAGCAGGCTGCTATCAGAAAGGCAGAAAAAGAACAGAACACTCAGCAGAAATAATGCCGCTCTCTCCGGGCGGCATATCCACCATCAACAGATTTTACAAATAATAAAAACATAAACAAAATGGCTGCATTAACAAAAACTGATTACAATTTCCCTGGACAGACAGGTGTTTACCGCGGTAAGACTCGCGACTGCTATTTCATCAACGACGACATTATGGTTATGGTTGCCAGCGACCGCATCTCTGCGTTCGACGTAGTGCTTCCAAAAGGTATCCCTTTCAAAGGCCAGGTGCTCAACCAGATTGCAGCAAAGTTCCTCGATGCTACAACAGATATTTGCCCTAACTGGAAGCTTGCCTGCCCAGACCCACAGGTGACAATCGGCGTGAAGTGTGAAGGTTTCAGAGTGGAGATGATTATCCGCGGCATCCTCACAGGTTCTGCTTGGCGTGACTACAAGAATGGCTGCCGTGAAATTTGCGGCGTGAAGCTTCCTGAAGGAATGAGAGAAAACGAGCGTTTCCCAGAGCCAATCATCACTCCAACAACTAAGGCTGACGAAGGTCACGACCTTAACATCTCTAAGGAGGAAATCATAGCTCAGGGTCTCGTGTCAAAGGAGGACTACGAAGTGATGGAAGACTACACTCGCAAGCTTTTCGCCCGTGGACAGGAGATAGCAGCAAAGCAGGGACTCATCCTTGTTGACACTAAATATGAGTTCGGCAAGCACAACGGCAAGGTTTACCTCATCGACGAGGTTCACACTCCAGACTCTTCACGCTATTTCTACGCAGAAGGCTACGAAGAGAAATTTGCCAAGGGCGAACCTCAGAAGCAGCTTTCAAAGGAGTTCGTTCGTCAATGGCTCATCGACCACAACTTCATGAATCAGCCTGGTCAGGTCATGCCAGAAATAACTGACGAATATGCTGAGTCAGTTTCTGAGCGTTACATCGAGCTCTACGAGGGCATCATCGGCGAGAAGTTCGACAAGTCAGACATCTGCGACGATCTCTCTGCACGCATTGAAAAGCGAGTAAACGAGTGGCTTGCCAACAGATAAAGGATGTACAAGCAAGAACAGATAAAACCTTATGATTCAGAAGGTAGCAAGCGTGAGCAGGTAGAACAGATGTTCGACAACATTGCTCACTCTTACGACCTTCTGAATCATTCTCTATCATTTGGCATCGACAAGGTGTGGCGAAAGAAAGCCATCAATTTTCTATTAGAAAACAGAGAAAGAACAGACAACGTGCTCGACATCGCCACAGGTACAGGTGATTTCGCTATACTTGCTCAACAGAAACTCCACTGTCAACAAATCATCGGATGCGACATCTCACGAGGCATGATGGCAATCGGTGAGGAGAAGGTGAAAAAGCTGCATCTTGACGACAAGATAAAGTTTCAATACGAAGACTGTTCGAAGATGTCATTCGCTGACAACAGCTTTGACGCTGTCATCTCCGCCTTCGCTTTGCGCAACTTCCAGAATCTTGACGAATGCCTGAGAGAGATGCACAGAGTGCTTAACGATGGCGGCCATCTTTCGGTTGTTGACTTATGCACCCCTGTGTCTTTTCCAATGAAGCAGCTGTTTTATGTCTATAAAAAGGTTATAATGCCAACATTTGGCAAATTGCTCTCTAAAGACGCTACAGCCTACTCTTATCTGCCCGAGACCATGGATGCTGTGCCACAGGCGGAAAAGATGAGAGACATCATCAGCAAAGCAGGCTTCAGAAACGCAAAATTCAAACGCCTCATCTTTGGAATGTGCATATTGTACACCGCAGAAAAATAGCATAGCACATATTTACAACTTTATTTATTTCTTTTTATTAACTTGACACACGCCCCGAATGGTGTCCCTCCGCATGCAGGAGGTTAAGAAGGGTTCACTTATGGACAAATATGGACTCGTTGGCTATCCACTTGGCCACTCATTCTCTCGTAACTTCTTCAACGACAAGTTTGAAGCAGAAAAAATCGATGCCCAATATTACAATTTCGAAATACCTTCAATAGAGGCGTTCCCTGACATCATCGCCAAGAACCCCGAATTGAAAGGCTTGAATGTCACCATCCCCTATAAGCAGAAAGTGATGGACTATCTCGATGAGGTAAGTCCAGAAGCGCGCGCCATAGGTGCAGTAAATGTTGTCAAGGTTGAAGATGCAGACAAAGAGAATCCTAAGCTCATCGGCTATAACAGCGATGTTATCGGATTTGTGCGCAGCATAGAGCCTCTCGTGAAATCATATCACAAGAAGGCTTTGATACTGGGAACAGGAGGAGCATCAAAAGCCATCCATTACGGGCTCACACAGAAACTTGGCATAGAGACCACATTCGTGTCACGCTTCCAGCGTGAAGGAACTGTGACTTACGATGCTATAACAAAGGATGTGCTGTCAGAATATAATATCATCGTAAACTGCACGCCTTGCGGAATGTTCCCACACACAGAAGAATGTCCGAACATACCTTATGAGCATCTTACAGGCAAGCATCTGCTCTATGACCTTGTATATAACCCTGACGAGACACTTTTCATGAAAAAAGGAGCAGCACAGGGTGCAATAGTGAAAAACGGATTAGAAATGCTTATTCTTCAAGCTCTTGCTTCGTGGGAATTCTGGCATTCAAAATAACTCGTAAACGAGATTTTCTATTTAAAAAGTAGTTTAACGAGGAAAAGAACAAGAAAAATCACACTTTTCTTGTTTATTAAACAGTAAAATTGTAACTTTGCAATCAAGTAAATAAAGTAATTTTTTCAGAGTTAGACCTATTCGTTGATTTTGAAATTGAATTAACAAATTACAGCGGGATGTGTGAACACCCCGCTGTTTTTTTATTGTAAACGACTACATTACAACCACATTCTTAACGCATTACCCTCTGGCTATCAACCACATTACCGTTGACAATCCACAGCATACAGCAGTTATTGCAGCCCGACAATCATTGCTTCTCCTTTTCTTTCTTCAACCTCTCTGCTATCGTCCATTGCAATGCCGCCATTTCTTCCTCGCCCATAGCAGAAAGAATATCTCCATACAATTGATGAGCGCTGATATTCTTAGGTTTTATGCCAACACAGCGATTCAAATCATTAGATGCTGAATCATAATTCTCCATGGCAAAAAATATCTTGCCTCGAGTATAGATAGCCTTGAAATACAGGGGGCTGATGTCGAGCGAAA
This sequence comes from Bacteroidaceae bacterium, assembly GCA_024401215.1. Taxonomy (GTDB): domain Bacteria; phylum Bacteroidota; class Bacteroidia; order Bacteroidales; family Bacteroidaceae; genus Minthosoma. The sequence continues at coordinate 61,526 of JAKSLL010000004.1, read as the reverse complement.
GGTTCACCTCATGGAGAGCATCATGATATTTCCCCAATGCAAGCAGAGATTGCGCCTTAGCCACATAAGCCTCATAATAGCGGGGATTCATGCGTATTGCCTTGTCGTAATTAGTGATGGCTGCCTTATGCTCGTCCATTCTAACACAGTCCATGCCAAGTGCGTAATACTCCTTGGCATAATCATTAAGCACGAATTGCATCTCCTGCAACTGTTCGTCTTTCTTTTTGAGGTCGCCTTTTAGTTTTTCTATTTCTGCACGAAGGATGTTTATCACACCAAGCTTTCTGCGCAGATACCTCTTTGCATACTCTTTCTCGATATCGTATCGTGAATGAATGGCTATGAAGAAATGGTCAAGGCATTCACCGAAATCGCCCTTGTCGAACGCCCTCGAAGCGTCAGCATACTCAATGTCCGCCTTTGCGCGCTTCAATGCAAGATCGATGGCTTTCTGGCTATTGAACTGCTGAGAGAAACGCACGATATTAGGGTTGACAAACACATCCGACTGAGAGATTTCCCTTTTCAGCTGCAAGCCGTCAAGAGAGCGGCATCTGCTGAGCGCCACATAAGTCTGCCCGGCAGCGAAGACACCTCCTGTAAAGTCTATTGCCACTTTGTTGAATGTCAAGCCCTGGCTCTTATGTATGGTTATTGCCCATGCCAGCCGCACAGGGAACTGCGTGAATGTGCCAAGCTCCTCCTCCTCTATCTTCTTTTCCTGCTCGTTATACGAATAACGCACATTAGCCCACAACGCCCTCTCAACATCAAAATCCTTGCCTTCGTCAGTATGGATGTAAAGGCACTTGCCCTCCATATCCATGCCCACAATCATGCCTATCGTACCATTCACCCAGCGTTTGTCCTGATCATTCTTTATGAATATGACCTGTGCGCCAACCTTCAGTTCAAGGTCCATAAGCGTAGGAAGCATCGACTCAGGGAATTCGCCCTTTATCTCGCCAGGCAGTATGACCGACTCCCCTTCTATATCAGCAAGATTGCGCTGATTGATATGGTCAACAACATCACGGCGAGCAGCGAGAGTGACAAAAAGCCCCTCACCTGACGACACATCCTGACCGACGCATGTGTTGAGCAGCTGCAAGTCTTGCGAAGATGCCGTATTTGTGCGTATATGGTCGAGAACACTCACAAAGACATTGTCATTCTGCCTGTACACCTTCGTGAGTTCGACAGACACAAGTTGCATCTCATGAAACACATGTGCAGAGAAGAAATGCGGCGTTTCATAGAACCTCTGCAAAATTTCTCTTTCATCTTTTGTAACTACTGGTTCAAGCTGAAACACGTCGCCGACAAAGAGCATCTGCTTTCCGCCGAAAGGCAGACGAGAGCAACCAGAATACACCCTCAGAATACGGTCAATGAAATCGATGATATCTGCGCGCACCATAGATATCTCATCAATAATGACAAGGTCAACCTGTTTGAGGAGTTTGACTTGCTCCTTATTGTATTTCAAGAAATCACGCAGACGCCTGCTGCCCTGATAACGGCTGTCATCAGGTACAAGAGGATGAAAAGGAAGATGAAAGAAGCTATGAAGGGTACTGCCGCCAGCATTGATGGCAGCAATACCCGTAGGAGCAAGCACAACATATTTTTTCTTTGTTATGCTACAGATGTATTTCAAGAATGTAGATTTTCCTGTACCAGCTTTTCCTGTCAAGAATACAGACTGGTTGGTGAACTGCACAAGACTCAATGCGTTCTTGAACTCAGGATTATCTGTGTCAATTTTTAGCGTGTCCAAATGTTACTATTTTTGATCACATAAGTATGTGGTCAAAATTATTTTCATATTTATCACGAATGAAGAGAATGAGAGAATGCCATCCGGATGGCTTCTCTTAATTCCAATCGTAACGATTTAATTCAGAATTAGCAAGAACAGTTTGCTGGCAAACTGAATGAAGAAATCTCTAATTTGGCCACGCCGAGCTCTTCGAGGTTCTCTAAATTCTTGATTATAAAAATAATTTGTACAGATACTTACATATATAAGTAGTTATTCAGCAGGGGCAGATTCTGCAGGAGCCGATGAAGATTCTGAAGGCATGGAGAAATGCTCCTCACCTGCACCATCATAAGACTCACCCTCTTCGTCTTCCCTATGCGAAGGAACGACATAATATGCACCCTGATAATTCTTCGTAGGGATGTTCTCCTTCGGCGGTGCGTATTTAGCGAGATAATGCGCAAACTTCGGATCGGCAAGCAGCTTCTTCATGAATGTTCCATATACAGGCAGGGCTGTTCGCGAACCTTGTCCAAGCTGACCTGTGCGGAAGTGTATGCAGCGATACTCACCTCCTACCCATGCTCCACCAACAAGCTTAGGCGTTGTTCCTACAAACCATGCATCAGAGTGGTTGGATGATGTTCCTGTCTTTCCTCCTAAATCTATATTATTTATATAAGGGCGCACATAGGATATCAGAGAACCTGATGTTCCGTATTCGTAAACACCGCTCCACATAAGCTTCTGCATATAGAATGCAGTCTTATACTTTATGACCTGCTTAGGCTCTTCCTCATCTTTCTCGCAGTCATAAATAACCTCTCCGTCACGGTCTATGACCTTTGTAACGAGTATAGGCCTTCTATGCTTGCCGTCGTTTGCCACCGTACAATAAGCGTTGACAAGTTCAAGAAGATTCACGTCAGATGAGCCAAGTGCCAAGGATGGTGTTGGGTCAAGCGGGCTGAGAATACCCATGTCATGGGCTATCTTTGCCACATTGTTGATGCCTGTATCCTGTCCAAGCTTCACCGCTATAGTGTTCACCGACTGCGCATAAGCCGACTTAAGTGGCATGTTGGCATTCGTGCAGAATCCCTGAGCATTATGAGGTGTCCAAGTGACCATCTTTGTTGTGTCTTTGTCATCAGGCACCTTCATCGAAATATATGAATCACGGTAATATGTCATCGGAGTCATCTCGTCATCATGCTCAAAAGCTGACGAATAGACGAAAAGCTTGAAAGTAGAGCCTGGCTGGCGCATTGCCGACACCTTGTCGTACTTCCACGAGTTGAAGTCAATGTCGCCAACCCATGCACGCACATATCCTGTGTTAGGCTCCATCGCCACAAATCCGCAATGCATATATTTCACCATATAGCGTATCGAATCCATGGTTGACATCTCCACCTCCTTAATATGCTTAGGGCTATTATAATCAAAAACCTTAACCACATGAGGAGTGTTGAGGTAGTGGAAGATGGAGTCATTATTGCCATCATATTTCTTTGAGAGATACTTATACGCTTCTGTGCGCTTCGCTATGTCTTCGATGAAATGCGCTATCTCCATGCCTCTCTCATCGCACCATGGCGCACGTCCTCCCCAATGCTGATTGAATCGAGACTGAATCTGACGCATCTGCTCTTGCACAGCCTGCTCTGCATAATGCTGCATTCGGGTGTCAATAGTCGCGTATATCTTCAATCCATCAGAATAAATGTCTACATTGTTTTTCTTGCACCAATCTGCCAGATAGTTTTTGATAGCTTCACGGAAATACTGTGCAGAACCGTCATAAGTGTTCTCCACATTATAGTTGAGGTTGATAGGTATCTTGCTCAATGAGTCGCACTCCTGCTTTGTCAGCTTGCCGTGCTTATACATATTGTTGAGCACAACATTGCGTCTATCAAAGCTGTTCTTGGGATTGACACGGGGGTTGTATGTTGTCGTCGCCTTGAGCAGACCAACAAGAACGGCAGACTGCTCCGCTGTCAGATTCTGCGGCGTTGTCTTGAAGTAGGTCTTTGCCGCTGTCTTTATTCCAAACGCATTGCTGCCGAAATCCACCGTGTTGAGATAGAGAGTGAGGATGTCCTGCTTGCTGTACATGTTCTCAATCTTGATAGCAGTAATCCACTCTTTAGACTTCATAACGAGTATTCCAAGACCTGGCACCTTGCCCAGAAGACCGGTAGAATACTGAGAACGAATCTTGAAGAGATTCTTCACAAGCTGCTGAGTTATTGTGCTGGCACCTCGCGGATTGCCTTTAGCAATATCCTTGAATGCCGCAAAAAGTCCCTGATAGTCTATGCCGTGATGCTCATAAAATCGTTCATCTTCGGTAGAGATAAGGGCATCGATGACATAAGGTGAAATCTCTTCAAACTTCACTGGCGACCTGTTCTCGCTGAAGAACTTGCCAAGATAAACGCTGTCTGAAGAGTATATCAGAGACGCCTCATTTGTGATAGGGTTTTGAATGACATCCATTGTTGGCGAAACGCCAAACAAGCCGAAGAGGTTCACATCAACGGCTCCCAAATAAAGGAAGAAGAAAACGAAAAGAGAAGCAATAGGAGTTGCTATGCGCTGATACCACTTCCCTTTGTACTGACTTCCATACCAAAAAATAGCATTTTTGATATAGCTCCAAATCTTAATTAAAATAGATTTCATTTTCTATCGTTTTTAACATGTCGCTTGTACTCATCACATCAGCGTCAAGCCAATGAATGTCAGCATCATGCTTGTACCAAGTAATCTGTTTTTTAGCATATACTCTTGTGTTTTTCTTTATTCGCTCCACTGCCATCGGCAATTCCCATTCTCCGTCGAGGACCTTAAACAACTCCTTATATCCGACGGTGTTGAGCGAATTCAAATGCCTAAGTGGGTAAACACGCTTAACCTCATCCATAAGGCCGTCACGCATCATCTTATCCACCCTGCTATTTATTCTGCTAAAGAGCTTTTCCCTATCTCGCATCAGCCCGAACTTCACAATTCGGAATGGTCGCTCTTTTGTGATGTTACTGCGGAAAGAGGTGTAAGTCTTCCCCGTCATATAGCATATTTCAAGAGCATGCACTACTCTCTTATGATTTTTCTTATCAACAATCGCATAATGCTCAGGATCAAGCAGTCGGAGCTCTTCCAGCAGCACATCAAGCCCTTCCTTCTCCAGACGCTCTTTCATCATATTGCGAGTGTCATCGTCAACAGTAGGTATGTCGTCAATGCCTTTCACTACAGCATCTATGTACATCATGCTGCCACCAGAAAGCAACGCCACATCCCTGCTTTGGAACTGCTCATCAAGAATGGACAACACATCTTTTTCATACTCTGCAGCATTATAATAGTCATCCAGGGCAAGCTCATGCACAAAATAGTGCTTCACCCTGTCAAGTTCTTCTGCTGTAGGTGCCGCCGTACCAATCTCTATATCTTTATATATCTGGCGCGAGTCGGCATTGATAATCGGGCATTCAAACTTCTCTGCTATTTGAAGGCTCAGCTCCGTCTTGCCCACACCCGTAGGCCCAAGCAAAACAATAAGAGTCTTACTTTTCATCATCACAGGAAAATAGCAAAATCAATAGTCTTCATCCGCAAAATCATACCCCTCGTTTTCCAAATCTTCCGAAGACACCGCATCGCCATACATATCTGCATCATCGTCATCAAAAAGCGATGCAGAATCTGAAGCCATAAGCTTATCATCAAAAATGTCATCGAAGTCAATAGTCTGTGCTGGAGCCTCTCCCATAGAGCGAGAGATGATGCCTTTGTCGAGATTCTTGCCTGTTATGATTTTTGACAGTTCGATGAAGAACACGCGATCAGCAAGCGGGTCGAAAGTGTACAGCATGTGCTGCTTCTCTTCTTCGAGGAAATCAGCAAGTTCTGTTTCAGACATAATACGTCCGTCATCATCATTGCCCATGTCAACAAGCAAAATCTCCTGCCCCTTCTCCCATCCATTCTCGCAGATAGTGAAAGATGTCATCTGGTCATCCTTATATCCACAAGCTTCAAGTATAAGCTGGTGCAATTCAAGGAATTTTGCGTTGGCGTCAATCTTTATCTCTCTCATAAAGCCATCAGCCTCATCTGAGATTATAGTGAAACGGTAAACCATATAATTACGATATTAGCAGGTTTTAGAGGCTCTACGGCAATGCATGCGACTCTCTTGGATTATGCTGACATACACAAAAAGAGAACAAACCGTAAACCCCGACAAGTCTAACGACTTACTAAAATTATGTAATGTAGCTGTTCAAAATTCATATTTATAGCTGCATATAACAGCTTTTACAAATTTCGAACAGCTACCTATACTATTATCTAACAATGCCTCTCTTTGAAGAGCTAACAAAATCGATTATATACTCTATCTCCTTGCTCATAGGCACCTCATTGCGTATTGCCTCAATAGCTTCTGCAACAGTAAGGTTGCAGTTATAAATGAGACGATAAGCATGATGTATATTGTCTATAATCTCATTGCTGAAGCCGCGGCGGCGAAGACCTACGATATTAAGACCAGCATACGCAACAGGCTCCTTACCTGCCATGATGAATGGAGGGATGTCCTTGCTTGTGCGTGTGCCACCCTGAACCATCACATAACCTCCGATGCGGCAGAACTGGTGAACAAGTACGACAGCAGAGATGATAGCATTGTCATCTACAACAACCTCACCTGCAAGCTTAGTAGAGTTGCCCATGATAATGCCAGAGCCAAACTCGCAGTCATGAGCGATATGCGCATTCTCCATAATAAGATTATTGCTGCCGACAGTAGTCTTTCCCTTGCTTGCTGTGCCACGGTGAATAGTGACATTTTCGCGAATCTTATTGTTATCGCCGATTTCCACGAATGTCTCTTCGCCTCTGAACTTGAGATCTTGAGGCACCGCTCCTATCACAGCACCTGGGAAGAATGTGTTTCCATTGCCTACACGTGTGCCGCTGAGCAATGTCACACTGTTCATCAATACATTATTATCTCCGATGACTACATTCTTGTCGATGAAGCAGAATGGACCAATCTCACAATTCTCACCAATCTTTGCCTCTGGGTCAATAAATGCTAATGGACTAATCATAAACGGTCACCCGCCTAACCTCCTGCAATCTGCGAGAGGGACACCATGCTGGGTGTGTGTCTATTGTTTTCTATTTATTCTTTACTATCTGAGCTGTAAATTCTGCCTCGGCGGCAATAGTCTCGCCGACAAACACAAGGCCAGCCATAGTTGCTATGCCGCGTCTAAGCGGACCCATCATCTTCACCTTAAAGATGAGAGTGTCGCCTGGCACAACCTTGCGGCGGAATTTCACATTGTCAATCTTCATGAAGTATGTTGACCATCTCTCAGGCTCCTCCACATTATTAAGCACAAGAAGACCGCCTGCCTGAGCCATAGCCTCAACGATAAGCACGCCTGGCATTACTGGCTCCTGAGGGAAATGTCCTGTGAAGAAAGGTTCGTTGCTTGTCACATTCTTCACCGCAACAATCTCTACGTCATCGACAGAGATAACCTTGTCAACGAGCTGCATTGGATAGCGGTGTGGAAGAAGAGAGCGAATCTTGTTCACATCCATGAGAGGCGCCTCGTTTGGATTATATACAGGGCACTGCACTTCATGCTTCTTTATCTCTTTCTTTATTACGCGCGCGAACTTATTATTTATAGTATGTCCTGGCTTAGTGGCAATCACACGGCCAAGTATTGGTCTGCCCACAAGTGCAAGGTCGCCAATGATGTCAAGAAGCTTATGGCGTGCTGTCTCATTATTCCATGTGAGAGGCTTGTGGTTGATGTAGCCAAGCTTTGTTGCATCCATGTGAGGTATGCCGAGAGTGTCCGCAAGCTTGTCATAGCGCTCCTGTGGGAGTTCACGCTCATAGATAACGATTGCATTGTCAAGATCGCCGCCCTTGATGAGACCAAGATTGAGGAGAGGCTCAATCTCTCTTACAAACACAAATGTGCGAGCAGAAGCAATCTCAGCAGGGAAGTCAGCGAGATTCTCAAGATTAGCAAACTGGTTGTCGAGAATCTGTGATTCAAAAGCTATCTGCGCATTTACACAGAACTTATCGTCTGGAATAAGGATGAGGTGCTCGCCATTGTCACCAGTCACCTCCATCTTCTCCTTCACAATGAAATAATCCTTCTTTGCATCCTGCTCCTGAAGCCCAACCTTCTGTATTTCCTCGATGAAAGGCAATGCGCTGCCGTCAAGGATTGGCATTTCCGGACCGTCAAGCTTAATGAGGCAGTTATCAACGCCGCTTGCATAAAGAGCAGCCATTGCGTGCTCAATGGTTGAAATCTTGATGTCGCCTTTCACGAGCACCGTACCACGCTGTGTGTCACCTACATAATCAGCATTGCAATCGATGACTGGCTCGCCCTCTATATCTGTGCGTTGTATTTTATATCCATGGTTTTCACCAGCAGGGCAGAACACAGCTGTTATAAATTGGCCTGTATGAAGTCCTTTTCCTTGAAGGGAGAAAGACTCTTTCAGGGTCTGTTGTTTTTGCATATTATCTGTTATTCTTTAATTCTTGTATTTCTTTCTTAAGCTCGTTGATTTCCTTCATCAGTTCAGGAAGCTGCCTTACACCAACCTGCGAACGCTGCCAATCCTTATGAATTTGTGATGGGTAGCCCATAAGCTGCACATGTCCCTTGCGGGCGATATTGCCGCCTGTAAGACCGCACTTTGCGCCAAACTGCGTCTGGTCGCCCACAACAAGGTGACCAGCAATGCCCACCTGACCGCCAAGCATACACCACTTGCCTATCTTTGAGCTTCCTGCGATGCCCACCTGCGCACTCATCACGGTGTTTTCTCCCACCTCTACGTTATGGGCTATCTGACAGAGGTTGTCCACCTTCACGCCCTTTCGCACATAAGTGCTTCCCATTGTTGAGCGGTCGATACATGTGTTTGCACCAATCTCCACATTATCTTCGATAGTAACAATACCTATCTGAGGAATCTTCTCATACCCCTCGGCAGTTGGAGCGAAGCCAAAACCATCAGCACCAATCACACAGCCTGCATGAAGCACGCAGTTGTTGCCCACCTTGCAGTCATGGTAGATTACAGCATTGCTGTATATCTCTGTATTTGCGCCAATCTTGGCGTTCTTGCCGATAGTCACATGAGGATGAATTACACATCCTTCGCCTATCTCTACACCTTCTGCTATTGCCACAAAAGGACCGACATAGCAGTCTTTGCCAACTGTAGCCGACTTGTCGATAAACGCAAGCGAGTCGATGCCCACACGTTTCTGCTGCATCGACTGATAGAGGTTAAGGAGCTTAGCCACGCTTTCGTATGCGTTAGGCACGCGAACAAGAGTAGCTTTCACCTCCTGAGACGGAGTGAAATCGTTATTGACAAGCACTATGCTTGACTTCGTCTCGTAGATATAATGTTCGTATTGGGGGTTAGCGAGGAATGAAAGAGCACCTTCTGTGCCTTCTTCAATCTTAGCAAATGTGGAAATAGTAGCCTCGGGATTGCCCTCTATGGTGCCTCCCGTAAAAGTTGCTATTTGTTGTGCAGTAAATACCATTTCTTTTTATTTTATTGCTTTATAGTTTGCAAATTTAAGAAAGTATTTCGACATAAATATAGTATATAATAAAAAATCACTACCTTTGCATTGTAAAAAATGACAAAACGAATAAAAAACTCTATAAAAATGGCAATAGACAACAAACAGAGATACATGATGCGCGGTGTTAGTGCGGCCAAGGAAGACGTACACAACGCTATCAAGAACATCGACAAAGGAGTGTTCCCACAAGCTTTCTGCAAGATCATCCCAGACATTTTAGGTGGTGACCCTGAGTATTGCAACATTATGCATGCCGACGGTGCAGGCACAAAGTCAAGCCTCGCCTACATGTACTGGAAAGAGACTGGCGACATCTCTGTTTGGAAGGGCATTGCTCAGGATGCGCTCATCATGAACACAGACGACCTGCTCTGCGTAGGTGCTGTTGACAACATCCTCGTTTCATCCACCATCGGACGCAACAAGATGCTCATCCCTGGTGAGGTGATATCTGCCATCATCAACGGCACAGACGAGCTTCTTCAGCAGATGCGCGACATGGGAATTGGCATCTATGCCACAGGCGGCGAGACTGCCGATGTAGGCGACCTTGTGCGCACTATCATCGTCGATTCTACCGTCACTTGTCGTATGAAGCGCTCTGATGTCATCGACAACGCCAACATCCGTCCTGGTGATGTCATCGTTGGCCTTTCTTCTTGTGGACAAGCAACTTACGAAAAGGAATACAATGGCGGCATGGGTTCAAACGGACTCACATCAGCACGTCATGACGTGTTTGCCAAATACCTCGCAGAGAAGTACCCTGAGTCTTTCGACAAGGCTGTTCCTGAAGAGCTTGTTTACTCTGGTTCATACAAACTTACCGACGAAGTTGAAGGTTCGCCAATCAACGCAGGCAAGCTCGTCCTCTCCCCTACTCGCACTTACGCACCTGTTGTTAAGAAGCTTCTTGACGAGCTTCGACCAAAGATTCACGGCATGGTGCATTGTACAGGCGGCGCCCAGACAAAGGTGCTCCATTTCGTAGGCGACAACTGCCGCGTCATCAAGGATAACATGTTCCCTGTCCCTCCACTCTTCAAAGCTATCATCAAGGAGTCTGGCACAGACTATGCCGAGGCATACAAGGTGTTCAACATGGGCCACCGCCTCGAGGTTTACCTCGCTCCTGAAGACGCTGACAAGGTCATCGAAATCAGCAAGTCATTCAACATCGACGCCCAGATTATCGGCCGCATCGAGGAGGGCAAGAAATCTCTCACTATCAAATCCGAATTCGGAGAATTCAACTACTAAGACTTACGTTTTTCTACACAAAGAGTAAAAGGATAAAAGAGCCATCCGCATGGCTTTTATAAATCCTTTTATTCTTTTACCCTTCGTGTGAGATAATAAAAAATAAGCGTACAAAATAAATAAAGAAGTAAAAGAATTACACCACGAAAGATTGATGCATACCAATTGCATCCTCTTCGTGCTTTGCATACTCACGCAATCTGTATTCCGCAATTTCTTCATGAAGATCACCTCGATGGAATTCGTAATTTGATTGGTCCTGCAGGATGGTGTATATTACATCTCTTTTACCAAAAGAAAATAGAAAAGAAGAATGAATAATAGTTTACTTGACAAGCTTGAAGGTCTCGTTTCGCGCTTCGAGGAGGTATCAACCCTCATTACCGACCCAAATGTCATTGCCGACCAGAAGCGATACGTCACCCTCACCAAGGACTACAAGAATCTTGAGGACATCATGAAGGCCCGCACAGAGTACATCAACTGCCTCAAGGGACTTGAAGAAGCAAAAGAGCTTCTCACTATGGAAGACGATCCTGAGATGAAGGATATGGCTCGTGAGGAGATTGCTGCCAACGAAAAGCGCATCCCCGAACTTGAAGAGGAGATTAAGCTTCTACTCATCCCTGCCGACCCAGAGGACTCAAAGAATGTCACTCTCGAAATCCGTGGCGGTACAGGAGGCGACGAGGCAGCCCTCTTTGCTGGCGACCTCTTCCGCATGTATTCAAAATACTGCGAGGTCAAGGGCTGGCATCTCACAATATCATCTTTCTCTGAAGGCGCATCTGGCGGATACAAGGAGATTATCTGCAACATCACAGGCGAGAATGTGTATGGTACAATGAAGTATGAGTCTGGCGTACACCGCGTTCAACGTGTGCCTGCCACAGAGACTCAGGGACGTGTACACACTTCTGCCTCTACCGTTGCTGTCCTACCTGAAGCAGAACCTTTCGACGTACAAATCAACGAAGGTGAAATCAAATGGGACACATTCCGCTCACAAGGTGCAGGTGGACAGAATGTCAACAAGGTGGAGTCTGGTGTCCGCGCCCGCTATATGTGGAAGAACCCAAACACTGGCGAAACAGAGGAGATTCTTATCGAATGTACAGAGACTCGTGACCAGCCAAAGAACAAGGAGCGCGCCCTTGCACGACTCCGCACTTACATCTACGACAAGGAACATCAGAAATACATCGATGATATCGCCTCACGCCGTAAGACTCTCGTCTCTACCGGCGACCGCTCTGCAAAGATTCGCACATACAACTATCCGCAGGGACGTATCACCGACCACCGCATCAACTACACCATCTACAATCTTGCCGCCTTTATGGATGGCGACATCCAAGACTGCATCGACCATCTGATTGTTGCAGAAAATGCGGAGAGACTGAAGGAGGCTGAGCTGTAAGGGAGGTTTCCTCCCGAACCTCTTTGAGGTCCGTCCTCATTGCGAGCACTCGCTTCGGTCGCTTACCTACATCCTGACATTTAGTCACGATGATTAGCGGCAGCTACCCCGTGGGAAAGAGATTGTAGATACTTGTCGCGGAATATTATGCGAGCTACAGTTCCTAAAGAACTCTATTTATACAGAACTATTACTCAACAATATTATAACCATAACACCCAATCACCCCGAATGGTGTTCCTCCCCCGTGGAGGTTAGGAGGGGGCTCTATTATGACTCGTCAAGAACTCATCAACGAAATAAAGACAAAGAAGACATTCCTCTGCGTAGGCCTCGACACCGACCTCAAGAAAATCCCTGAGCATCTCCTTAAGGAGGAGGACCCAATCTTCGCTTTCAACAAGGCAATCATCGACGCTACAGCACCTTACTGCGTAGCATACAAACCAAACCTCGCTTTCTACGAGGCATTCGGCGTTAAAGGCATGATAGCTTTTGAGAAGACAATAAAATACCTCAAGGACAATTTCCCAAAGCATTTCATCATCGCTGACGCGAAACGCGGCGACATCGGCAACACAAGCAAGATGTATGCACGCACTTTCTTCGGCGAATATGATGTTGACGCCCTCACAGTAGCCCCTTACATGGGTGAGGACTCTGTCACTCCATTCCTTGACGGATACGACGGCAAGTGGGTAATCCTTCTCGCCCTCACATCCAACAAAGGTTCTTTCGACTTCCAGCTTACAGAAGACAAAGACGGCGAACGTCTTTTCGAGAAGGTGCTTCGCAAGAGCCAGGAATGGGGCAATGACGACAATATGATGTACGTTGTCGGCGCAACACGAGGCGAGATGTTCAAGGACATCCGCAAGGTGGTTCCAAAGAGCTTCCTCCTCGTTCCAGGCATCGGCGCACAGGGCGGCTCGCTCGAAGAGGTATGCAAATACGGCATGACTGACGACTGCGGACTCCTTGTCAACTCATCACGAGCTATCATCTACGCCGACAAGACAGAAAACTTCGCAGCTGTGGCTGCTCAGGAAGCAAAGAAAGTTGCTGACCAGATGGCAGCCTTACTTTAAGGCAAGCAAAGTATGCCGACCTCAAAGACAATCATCGACCCTGTTTTTGGATTTATACGCATCCCTAGAGGACTAATCCTTGACATTGTACGCCACCCCGCTTTCACACGACTCAGTCGCATCAAACAGCTCGGTGGGGCAAGTTTCGTGTACCCAGGTGCGCAGCACACACGTCTTCAGCATTCATTAGGCGCTTTCCACCTGATGACAAAAGCCATACACTCCCTCCAGCTCAAAGGGCATTTCATCTTCGAGAGCGAGGCTGAGGCTGTAGAGGCGGCTATACTCCTGCACGACATCGGTCACGGCCCTTTCTCGCACGTCCTTGAGCACACCCTCATCCAGGGCGTTGACCACGAGGAGATATCGCTCATGGTCATGGAGATGATAAATGAGGAGATGCGAGGGCAGCTTAACCTCGCCATCAAGATTTTCAAGGACGAATACCCTAAGCGCTTCCTTCATCAACTCATATCCTCACAGCTCGACATGGACCGTCTCGACTACCTCAAGCGCGACAGCTTCTTTTCGGGCGTGAACGAGGCAAATATCGGAAGCTCGAGAATCATCGACATGCTCGATGTCGTTGACGACCAGCTTGCCGTCGACAAGAAAGGCATCTACTCCATAGAGAACTACCTTGTGAGTCGCCGTCTGATGTACTGGCAGGTGTATCTCCACAAGACTTCTGTGGCAGCTGAGCATGTCATGATAAATGCGCTGACAAGAGCGAAAGAGCTTGCAAGCCGTGGCGTCGAACTGTTCGCAGCACCTTCTCTGCGCTTCTTCCTCTACAGCAACATCGACCGCGAGACATTCTTCAACAACCCCGAATGCCTCAAACACTTCCTCTCGCTTGACGACTTCGACATCTGGTCGGCAATGAAAGTATGGGCAGACTGCGACGACATAGTGCTGTCCACACTCTGCAAGGATTTCATAAACCGCAGAATTTTCAAGATAGAAGTCACAGAAGAGCCGATATCGCAAATACGAATACAGGAGAAACTCAAGGAACTTGCAGCGAAATACTCCATCAGCGAAGACGACGCACGCTACCTCATAGCCACCATACAGGTCGGAAAGGACATGTACAGCCTTGAGGACGACAACATCGAGATTCTCTTCTCCGACGGACAGACTCGTGACATCTCCGAGGCGTCAGATATGTTCGACCTCTCCACCCTCTCACAGAAAGTCAGAAAGCACTATTTCTGTTATCAGAGATAGCATGGATGCCGTGAGGCGAAGTTTTTTATTTTCCCCACAAAACAGCAATCGGTCATTAGAATTTGAAAAGTCAGATTCTAATGACCGATTGCTGTTTCCAGACGTGTGCCGTCGTGCCTTCTACTGCTCAAGCTGCTTCATGAAGAACGACCTCACATCTTTCCAATGATAGAATGGAAGTATGTCGCTTGCTACGGGAATCGTTGTCTCCACTTCGTTATGCAAGATCTTGACAATCACGTCGTCACCTTTTTTCTTCCTGTAAAACACAAGCTGTACATTCGCCCCCATAGGCGACACACGATAATTCTGCCATTTCTCATCAATAATGTCATGATTCGTCTCTGACGCATCACAACCTTCGAGGTGCATTATGGCGCACAGAGGGATGATGTTTCCGTCGTGTCCGAAACGGAGCGTGGCAGCGTCTCCCTTGCCTGCTATGGCGAGGTCTGCCTGCTCTATTATGTTGGCAAGCAGCGGACGAGTGCTTTCTATTGCCGAGCCCTCATTAAGCGGACTGTCGGCATCACAGAGATAGAACCAGCTGTTGCCGTTTCGCCACAGTTCATAAAGCTCCTCTGCCGTAAAGAGGTCGTAGAGTGATATGTCTGTCTCCATATCCTGAAGGTCGATGGCAACATCAAACATAGAATTGAAGAAGCGCCATGCAGGCATCTTCTCCCTGCTGAAGAATGTGGAGTCGGCGAATATCTGCGATATGAAGCGTGATGGATCCACGCCTCTGGCGCAGAAAGTGTCATGGTCTTTCTTCCACTTGTCGGGGTCTTTCTTTATCTTATCATATCGTTCAGTATGGTAATTGAGGTAGCTCATATTCTTTCGACTTGTCTCCCAGTCAAGGTTCATACGAGGGTTCAGTTCTTTGAGTCTCTCGCAGAATGCCATCATGCTGAGAGCCACACGCATAGATGTGGTAGAACGAGCAGTAACATTAGCCTCTCCTGCGAAAATCTCCGGATAGGCGTTATACATTCTCTCCGCTATGCCACGATGCTGACGCTTGCCCAGAGGGGCGAGTTCATCACCGTGAAACTCAGCCTCTTTCCATATCTCCTCCATCCTCTGATAAGCATCCTTGCCGAGAGGTGTCAGAGCATTCTGTTCGTCAGCCTTGCGAAGAATGGTGAGCGGCATGAGGTAGTCGAAGTCGTTCAACATATAACGTGAACCATGACGACCATAATGACTGATGTAAAACGGCTGGTAGCCAGCAGGAGCTGACGCCGTTTTCTGCGAAGGCACAGGGTATGCGTAATATACGCCGCCGCTCTTGCAGGGATCCTTGCGGATGTCATCAAGTGCAGTCTGCGCCACTGACATGCTGAAAGTGCATGCTGATAACAATAATGATAGCAGTAATTTCATGATTATTGAATTGAATTAACGTGGTAGTTATGCAAATGTACGAAAAAGTTTCTATTATCAAGCGAATGCACATAATTATTTCTGTCGAGACAAGAACAAAGAGCATAATGTCAGTGTGCGAAACAACCATCTGAGACGTTGCCTTTACGAGTATAGACACTCGACGAGGCATAGCATCTATACTCTACGAGCCAAAGCATCTGATGGTTTGCTCGTCTCGTCTCAAGGGTACAAAAAAGGCATTTTCATCAGTATAAAAGCAGCCTTATGTGGTGATTTGTTGCCAAATCATGTTAAAGTTTACCCAAAAAGAATCCGAGATGAATGCATTTGATAAAAAATTAGTACCTTTGTCGAGCATCGTCTAACAGTTTACTAAAGCCACTTTTTAAAGATTAAAATGAGTAAATTTAGATACCCAGTTGACATGGATCAGTTCCAGAAGATGAGGGAACAAGGGAAGTTGTATGTTGACAAGACAGACATGATGTTCAATCTTGCCAATAGGTATGAATATGTTTTTCTCGCTCGTCCACGTAGGTTTGGCAAATCTCTGCTATGCAACACTTTCAAGGCTTATTTCCAAGGGCAGAAAGAACTATTTGAAGGATTAAAGGTGATGAAATTGGAGAAAGAGTGGAAAGCGTTCCCTGTACTTCATTTTATCCTAAGTGGTCTGAAGGACTGCAGCATTGCTGAAGCAAAAGGAAAATTAGAATTACTCATCTCCAAATACGAAAAAGAATTTGGGCGAAATGAGGCTGAGAACACCCCAGGGGCTCGTTTTTGTGGCTTGATACACCGTGCATATGAAAAGACAGGCGAAAAAGTAGTCGTGATTATTGACGAATACGACTCCCCTATCATGCGTCTTATGTATGACACAACGCAATTAGACGCTATGCGCTCTATGTTGCGTGAGTTCTATCAGGTGCTCAAAAATGAAGGTGAATACCTCCGCTTTGTATTCATTACTGGTGTTACAAAGTTCTCTCAACTGAGCATATTCTCTGAGTTGAACAATCTGAATCAAATATCTTTCGATGATGAGTACTCGGGAATCTGTGGTATTACTCAAGAAGAGTTAGATACAACCCTGCGCCCTTGTATTGAGGAGTATGCGGAATCTCTTGATATTACTACAGACGATGCGTATGCTTTATTGAAGAAACACTATGATGGTTACCATTTTTCTCCAAAAAGCAAAGATGTGTACGCACCATTCAGTCTTTTGAAAGCATTAGACAAGAAAACTGCTGATCCATATTGGTTTGAGTCGGGTACCACCAATGCCCTGATAGAGCATCTTCAGCATCATCCGGAATTCAATCCTTTGGATTTTGATGGTGCCGAGTTGTCGATTATGGATTTCAATACACCATGCGAGAGTGCAAAGACACCAATCTCTCTGCTTTATCAAAGTGGTTACCTGACTATCAAAAGCTATGACAAGGAACTTGATTTCTACACTTTACATTTTCCTAATTTCGAAGTTCGTCAAGGCATGGTCTCTGGATTGACAAATTATTTGTTGGAGAACGACGAACTGGAACAGAATGCAGCAGTTCTTGCAATGGCGAGAGCATTAAGGGACAGTGACTTATCAGCATCGCTCACCGCACTGCGTACATGGATTGCCAGCTTACCTTACGATATCATTACCAAGAAGGAGTGGTTGGCCAAAAAGAAGCGGGAAGCATTTTACAAACTCATCTTATATGCGGTATTCTCACTATTGAATAGCAAGGTTGACACAGAAGTCAAGAGTATCCTCGGACGTGCTGATGTCGTTATCAAGACCAAGAAGGACATTTTCGTACTCGAACTGAAAGTAGATGATACCGTAGAAAATGCCCTGGCGCAGATTGAAAGCAAGGGTTATGCCATTCCATTTGAAGCTGATAGTAGAAAAGTAACCAAATGTGGTGTCTGTATATCAAGCGAACAACGCAACATCACACATTGGCGTATCACCGATGCTGATTGTAATGTCATTGACGAGAAAGATTTTTTAGAATCTTGAAATACAACGACTGATAATTCTGCCAAAAAAGAAAAATGAGAATGGGGAAAGTTCTTTCCCTTTCAATTTAGTATATCTATTAGTTGTGACATATTTTTATATTTTTTGACTTTCGATTTTGGAGTGGTGCTGTGCGCCCCATTCGGGGAGGGCGCACCTCACCACCCCAAAATCGAAAGTCTGCTATTCAGATTCTTTGCCCGTTTTCTCGGGGAAAAGGTGTCGTAAAATCTGCCCTACTGGCGGCGAACAGGGCGCACACTCTGACCGCAGTAACGGTTGCGGAAGTTCCAGTCAACGAGACTCGAATAGAAGCGGAGGTAACACGCGCCGTACGGGTAGCTCTCTTTGAGCGAACTTGACCAGAAGTAGCCGTAGCTGCCAAAGTCGCTGAGCGAACCAGTGCCGCGATAGCCAGCGGCAGGAAGGAAAATGTACTTAGAGCTGTCTTTCTTTGAATACACCTTGTAGCCATTATTGCCGTTAATGGAAGTCCATGTCCATGTGCAGTTGCTCTTAAGCTCCTGCATTTCTGCATCGGTTGGCATACGCCAGTTCTCGCCCCAATTTACGTAGGCGGCATCATCGGCGAGCTCGAGGACTTTCTTGTTGTCAACTGTGCCGTAGTTGCTGTTTGTATTATACTTGGTGAAAGAGCGACTATTTGAGGCGCTGCACCACTTGTAAGTGCTCCAATCATAGACTGTCTTCTTGTAGCTGCTGTTGCCATTGTAGCTGTAGTTGTGGGCATTGCTTGTGTCCTCCTCGCCGTATGCCTTTGTCTCGCCCCAAGCGTAATAGTTTCCGTAATCTTCAGGAGATTCAGCGCCTACGTTCATTGTTGCCCAGAGGGTGCCAGAAGGCAGGTCGAGGTCAACATATTCATGACCATTGGCAAACTGACCATCATCTATAACAGGATTGTCTGGCTTATCTTCCTTGTTTTCTGCTTCTTTGAACTCAACATTTGTGACTTCCGAAGTCTTAAATTCCATCTTGCTACCATTAGCAAGGTTTACAACCATTGTCTGTGCACTTGCAGCTGTCACGCCAAATGCTATAAGAGCAGCTGCCACTATAACCTTTGTTTTCATATTACTTCTTGATGATTTTATAAGTTGATTTACCGTTCTTTATTACATACACGCCTGACTTGAGACCGTCAGTCGAGAGAGGCAGCGAAGCATCGACACTTTTGACAAGTGCGCCCCCCATATCATAAATATGTGTAACTCTCTCCGATGGCAATTCCATAGTCACCTGATTGATTGCATCTGCCTCGGCTGTTCCAAACGTCAGTTTCTCAAGGTTGTCAAGTGGATACTCCACTTCAACCTTCGCTGTTTTCAGCACGAGGTTATCACCTGAATACGTGACGACAGGCTTCTCGCTGAAAGCGTAGCTCACCGCACCCCCGCTCTTCTGATGCACATTCAATGTGCTCTGAGCAAAGGCTGTTGCCGTACCCATAGCTATGAGCATCAGCAATAGTTGCTTTTTCATTTTCATTTTGTTGTTAGATTTATAAAAACATTATTATTCCGTCTCTTTCATTCTTTTTTTAAGAGACCTTATACTTTGTTTGAGTCTGCAATTCCAGTCTACATCTTTCTCGTCTGGTTTCACTACCCTATTTGTATCAAATACAACATCGTAAGCTTTTAAAGTTTTTAATATTGCCTCGGAAGCATAATCATAAAAATATATATCGTTTAATTTCAACTGTACGTAATGGCTTGATGATTCGTCGGTTAAGTAGCGTTTTCTTTTATTAAGTATCCACCAAATATCTATTTCAGAAAAGTCCATGCCAAAACCTATTATGTGCATATCAGAAAAGAAAAAGGTGTCAATCCAAGTAGTAATGGACGCAGGATCCCAATTCCTTCCTTGTTCCTCCATAATAAATGGCATATAATGTATTTTAGTCTCTCTGTGTTTTTCTTTCAATTCTTTATTTACTACATAATTACGAACCACTCCGTTTTTCACATAGCTTTGAATACGTGATGTTGTTGCACAATAATGGTCATAACCTAACATAATTGATTTTGGGGAATCTCCTTTGCCATGACCTTCGCCATGAATATGCCACACAATTACCGTCTGCTCTCCCTTCTTGTAGCATTTTCTTCGATATGTACTATATTTTTCCTCTCTATTTTTCTCATATTGAAAAATATATCCAATATGTTCTAAAGCTCTCTCTATGCCATAATCATAATTTGTGGTAATAATGTTTTGATAAGGACAGTATTCGCCATCAAACAAATTCAAATATTTTTCTGGAAATTGTTCATAAGGAAATTTACTCATCAAGTTATCAAGATGTCTGATTATTCCTGCTTTGAATTCTGTCTCATCCTTTCTTTCAAAAAACTCTTCTGTTGAAGGAAGATAAAGTTTTTCGTACAAATGAGTGTAGGGTAAATTGCGAGGTACAATAAGTTCTGTGCCTGTATTCAACACTTGGCTCCATTCAAAATCATCTGACTGATTCCTGTTGAATCCATTTCCAATAAATAAAGTTTGTGGTCTTTTGGCCATATACACAAATCAGCCTATTTCCTCCCAAGATTCAGCATTAGATTTAAAAATAAAAAGGCGGGGAGTCTGTCCTTGTTCATCTTGAATCTGGTATCGCCAAACACCATAACTGAAATGAATACAAAACAATCTACCCGCGCCGTATATGCAGCTGCAATACGGCGCGGAACCGCATGCATACAGATACACGTTACGGGCGTACCATTGTCTATATCCTTCAGTTTGTGAAATTGGCGATTTCGATTCAAAGGATAAAGCGTGGAACGCCTTCTTTTCTCCCGATTTCTCCCGAGAGACAATGCAAAAATAGATAATAATAGTTATTCGACAAAGAAATCACGAGATTTTTTTATTTAGCTTTTCTCACTAAGCTAATAGCATCTGCTTTCAACCGAGCAATTACGAAAGCACACTTTTAAGTTAAAAATCCACAATATTTTGTTTCTTCAAAGAAAAACTCCTAACTTTGCATATATAACACTACGATGAAACTGAAATACGACTATAAGAAAATGTGCAGACGCCATATACCAAAGACATAACGTAGTGGCTATATTGCAGATTACGCTGCATAAAAAGCACTATACATCAAACAAAATTCATTGCTTATGACATAACAAAATTTCGCCCCCTACCACTACTGACAGCAAGCTGCGTAGTAGGTCAAGACATAATATATTTGGACTTAGGTCTTAGTATAACGTAATGATAGTTTCAACATGAAAAATTAATCACAAGAAATGACTTATATTAACGAATTTCACAGACAAACCACAGAACAATGCATGAAATACATATCAAACTCGAAGAATTTGAAGCTCGACTCAGCAACAGAAGTGCGCAGAATGCAACAGATGCATCGGGAAATTGCAGAACGCTATCCATCAGAGAAGAGATAGACACTATAAACCTGTGTGCAGAATCAATTGCAAAGGAGATGGGCATTTGGATTCCGTATCCCGAAGCAATGGCATTGGGTGTTCCTGCTCCAAGTGGTGTAGAGAATGATGTTTATTTCGACCAAAACACTAATACGGTCGTCAAGATAAATAACCTCATGATTGATGCAGATTTTCTCAAGAATGAATAAAAGCCATCCTAACATAAAAAAACATTGCTTACATGAACTCCATTCGTGCCTGAAAGACACCACTTCTGACGGTAAGAGCATCAGCACAAGGACTGCCTTCCTGACAAAACTATAACTCCAAATTTTGGAATACTCTTAAAACACACTACGATGAAACTGAAATACGACTATAAGAAATATATCACCGTGAAGGGTGCAAGGGTGAACAACCTGAAGAATATCGATGTGCAGATTCCCCACGACAAGTTTGTGGTAATCACAGGCGTGAGTGGTTCGGGAAAGTCATCGCTGGCTTTCGACACCCTGTATGCAGAGGGACAGCGCAGATATGTGGAAAGCCTCAGCACATACGCCCGTCAGTTTCTCGGAAGACTGAAAAAGCCTGAGTGCGACTTCATAGAGGGCATCTCACCTGCCATCGCCATAGAGCAGAAGGTGACAAGCCGAAACCCTCGAAGCACAGTTGGCACAAGCACAGAGATTTACGACTACCTGCGCATGCTTTACGCAAGAATAGGACGCACGTACTCCCCTGTGTCAGGATGCGAGGTGAAAAAGAACACCACTGACGACATCATACAATGCATGCTTGCGCATAGCGAGGGCATGAAATTCATGATTCTCACCCCCCTCATCCCACGCAACGGACGCTCTATAGAAGAGCAGCTGGACATCGACTACAAGACTGGTTTCCAGCGCATAGAGATTGGAGGGGAGGTGATGAAAATCGCTGACTTCCTGAAAGATCCCAAGACTGGCAGCGAGGACATCTACATCGTGATAGACAGAATGAAGGTGGCTGACGACAAAGCCACGACAAACAGACTTGTTGACTCAGCAAAGACCGCCCTCTACGAAGGCGACGGCAAGTGCATCCTCTCCTTTGAAGATGGCGGCAGACAGGAGTTCAGTCTTAAGTTTGAAGCCGACGGAATTGAGTTTGAAGAGCCTACCGACCAGATGTTCTCCTTCAACTCGCCTGTTGGGGCATGTCCGCAATGCGAAGGCTATGGAAGGGTCATCGGTATCGACGAGAGCCTTGTCGTGCCCAACCAGGAACTTTCCGTACACGACGAATGCGTGGTGTGCTGGCGAGGCGAGAAAATGTCGGAATGGAAAAAGGAGTTCATAAGGAAAGCCGACAGATACGGATTCCCAATCTTCACCCCTTACTACCAGCTCACGCAAGAGCAGAAAGACCTGCTATGGCACGGAGTGGAGGAGATAAACGAATGGGGCAACAGGTCGATATGCATAGACGAGTTTTTCAGGATGCTGAGCGAGAATCAGTATAAAATCCAGTACAGAGTCATGCTCGCCCGCTACAGAGGCAAGACCACCTGCCCAACATGCCACGGACACCGCCTGAAGAAAGAGGCGGAATACGTGAAAGTGGGCGGAAAGAGCATCACAGAGCTGTGCGAGATGCCTATCAGCGACCTTCATGAGTTTTTCCGGACTTTCAAACCTACAAAACACGAAGAAGACATTGCCAAGCGCCTCTTCATAGAGATAAAAAGCAGACTCAAGTTCCTTATGGATGTGGGACTTGAATACCTCACATTGAGCCGACTCAGCAACACCCTGTCGGGTGGAGAGAGCCAGCGCATAAACCTTGCCACAAGCCTCGGCTCCGCCCTCGTGGGCAGCATGTACATACTCGACGAACCAAGCATCGGACTGCATCCGAGAGACACGCAGAGACTCATCCATGTGCTCAGACAGCTGCAACAGCTTGGCAACACGGTGGTGGTGGTGGAGCATGACGAGGAAATCATGCTCGCTGCCGACTACATCATCGACATAGGCCCTGATGCAGGAAGGCTTGGCGGTACGATAGTGTATGCAGGCAACCCAAAGGACCCCGAGGAACTCGACCGACTGAAGAAGGACAAAAACATACACTCTCACACTATCGACTATCTCACTGGGGCTGAGACCATAGATGTGCCAACAACACGCCGACCATGGAACAACTACATCTTGGTGAAGAATGCGAGACAGAACAACCTCAAGGGCGTTGACGTGAAGGTTCCACTCAATGTGATGACATGCGTGACCGGCGTCAGCGGTTCGGGAAAGAGCACACTCATACGCGACATCCTCTACAAGGCAATAAAGTGGAAACTGGGCGAGGCGGGCGAGAAGCCTGGCATGCATGCTGGCATCGAAGGCGATATTAACATGATCAAGCGCATAGACTTTATCGACCAGAACCCTATAGGCACATCCTCTCGAAGCAACCCTGTGACATATATCGGCGCATGGGACGAAATACGCAAGCTCTTCGCCACACAGCAACTCTCCAAGCAGCTCGGCTACACACCAGCATACTTCTCCTTCAACACCGAGGGAGGGCGATGCGAGGAGTGCAAAGGCGACGGCACGGTGACTGTAGAGATGCAGTTTATGAACGACATCGTGCTGGAGTGCGAGCAATGCCACGGCAAGAGATTCAAAAGCGATGTGCTGGAGGTGCGCTACGAAGGGCAGAACGCCTTCGACGTGCTGGAGATGACCGTCAACCAAGCTGTGGAGTTCTTCACCACACACGGACAGAAGAAGATTGTAAGCAAGCTCAAGCCTCTGCAGGATGTGGGTCTCGGATACATAAAGCTCGGGCAGACATCAAACACGCTCTCTGGAGGCGAAAACCAGCGCATAAAACTCGCATACTACCTCAGCCAGGAGAAAGCTGCGCCTACCCTCTTCATCTTTGACGAACCGACAACAGGACTGCACTTCCACGACATAAAGAAGCTGCTCGCCGCTTTCGACGCACTCATCAGCCACGGACATACGGTGGTCATCATCGAGCATAATATCGATGTCATAAAATGCGCCGACCACATCATCGACCTTGGTCCGGAGGGAGGCGCACGAGGAGGAAATCTCGTTGCGGAGGGCACTCCAGAGCAGGTGGTGAAATGTGCATACAGCTACACAGGACAGTTTTTGCAAGATAAGTTATGGTAAAATCATAAAAAAACAGGATAAAATCGCAAAAAGAAACACTTTTTAACTCTCTATTGATTTTTTTTTGTAAATTTGTTCCCGAAATACACGATAGCGGAAAGCTTATCATGACAAGGCTTGCGACAGCTTTTCCACCATCGTGACAGAAAAGGCGTTTCACCACACCAAAACAAGAATTGAATGAAAATACTATACGCAATTGCAACCTTTACCTTATTAGTGCTGACAGCTGGCAAAGCTGCCGCACAGGATTTCGACAGGTATTTTGAGGATGCTACCATGCGCATCGACTATATCTTTGCAGGTAATGCACGCGAACAGCACATCTACCTCGAAGAGATAAAGAAGCAGGATAGATGGGCAGGAAGAAAGAATCGACTCGCAGAGAAGTTCCTCAACGGCAACGGACAAATCACGGTAAAGGAGCATAACACGAACAAGACAATATATGTCAGCACCTTCTCCACCCTCTTTCAGGAATGGCTGCAATACGACGAGGCGAAGACTGTAAGCAAGGCTTTTGAGACATCGTATAACATCCCATTCCCTAAGGAGAAGGCGGATGTGACCATCACTCTTACAAACAACCACAACGAGGTGATGGCAGAACTCACTCACACAGTTGATCCTAAAGACATCCTCATCCGCAAAATAGGAAACAACGGCATCCCATTCCACTACATCTGGAAGGGGGCGGTTGACGGCACCACTCCAGCCAAAGACATAAAAAGCGAGGAGCGCAGCGGAGGCAAGCGCAACTATGTGGCAAGCCTGTACAACCCATTTGCTGATGTTGACTTAACACGATGCGTAGATATCGCCATCGTTGCCGAAGGCTACACAGAAGGACAGATGGGCAAGTTCTATGCCGACTGCCAACGAGCAGCTGACGCCCTTTTCGCACGCGAGCCTTTCAAAAGTCTGAAAAACAAATTCAACATCGTAGCTGTAGCCTCCCCAAGCATGGACGGAGGCCCTACTGTGCCACACCACGGCGTATGGCATAACACAGCAGCTAACAGCCACTACGACACATTCTACAGCGACCGCTACCTCATGACACAGGACATGCACAGGATATACGACATCCTCTCTGGCGTGCCCTTTGAGCATATCATGGTGCTTGTCAACTCCGACACTTACGGCGGAGGAGGCATATACAACCAGGTGACTTGCGCAACAAGCGACCACCCGACTTTCAAGGAGGTGTTTGTGCATGAGTTCGGACACTCTTACGGAGGACTTGCCGACGAGTATGCATACGATGACATGGACACCGAATGGTATCCTGCCGACACCGAGCCTTGGGAGCCAAACATCACAACGCTGAAGGACTTCGACAGCAAGTGGGCAGACCTTGTTCCAAAGAAGACTCCTGTGCCAACCCCACTTGACCCAAAGGTGCCAAACTTCAAGACTATGGACAGAAGCGACGCCAAGGCTGTGGAAGCACTCAACAGATGCACCCAAGTGGTGGGTGTGTTCGAGGGTGCAGGCTATCAGACAAAGGGATGCTACCGCCCAGCGCAAGAGTGCAGAATGAAAATCAACGAAGTGCAGGATTTCTGCCCTGTCTGCACAAGAGCCATACAGCGCATCACAGATTTCTATACAGCAGAATAGCAAAACGCGGGATGCCTGCCAGGCTGTTTAATCAACGAGACAATACTAACAAATAATAAGCTCTTGAAGGTGCCAAGACATAAAAGGAGAGAGACTCCAAGGCAAGAGCAAAAACGAAACAATCTACATTATGAAACTTAGATACTATACTTTTGCGATGCTGCTGGCTATGGGCTTAGCAGTTAACGCTGCAAACGAAAAGACAAATGTAGCCCAAGTGTCAAGCGCAGTAAGCCTGACAACAGATGTGGATTACATCATAACAGGCAACACTCCTTTCACAACAGACGGAGTGGTCGATATCGTCAACACAGAGCATGCTGTTGTCATTATCAAGAACGTGCGCCCAAGTGAGGTGCAGAAGACATGGCTGAAGCACATCACCATCAACGGCGAGGCAGCCAAGGCAGGAGACCTGACAAGCGCTAATAAAACAGACGGTTCTAACTGCCTGGTGAAGATGTACAACCGTGGTACTATCATCATGCCTTACGGACAGAATTTCCAGCCCCTCACCTGCTACACAGAGAAGAACTTTGAAGGCGAGTCATGCAAAAACTATTCAGAAGGCAGCAATGGCGGTTACATGAAGGACCTCTCTGCTGCAACGTTGAATAACAATTTCAAGTCGTTCAAACTTAAACGTGGATACATGGTAACCTTCGCTCTCGGTAAAAGCGGATGGGGCTACAGCCGCTGCTTCATTGCCGACAATGAAGACCTTGAGATGAATCTCCCAGACAACATGATAGGACGTGTATCTTCATATCGCCTGTTCAAGTGGTGGGATGCCTCAAAGGCTGGTATTCATGACACAAGTTCTGCCTGCAACACAGCTCTGAAGACAACGTCTTGCTTTGACTGGGCACAGGGCAACGCAAGCCTTCTCCCTGATGTGGAGTGGGTGCCAAACCATATCTATGAGGACTGGCCATCTTCTGCAACTTGCGGCAGCGTGACTGGTTCTTGCCACATGAAGACTAACAATGAGCCGGGCAACAGCGCCGACGACCACCCTCAGGATGTTGAGACTGTGCTGAACAACTGGCAGAACCTGATGCGTACAGGCATGCGTCTGTGCTCAGAGTCATCGCATGACGGTTCGATGAACCACCTCAAGACCTTCATCGAGGAAATTGACAAGCGCGGATGGCGCTGCGACATCCTCGACCTCCACTGCTACTGGACAGGTCAGTTCTACAATCTCGACTGGTATCGTTCGGAGTATGGCAAAGGTCGTCCTATCTGGATTTCGGAGTGGGTGTACGGTTCATCATGGGGCAATGCTGGCATCTTCAACAACCCACCTGAAGGACGCGATTCTTATTCTACAAAAAATCAGCAGAAGAACTATGAATATGTCAAGCCTATACTTGACTTGCTCAACAGCAAGGGCTACATCGAACGCTACTTCTACTGGAACAGCGAAGCTGACTGCTCAAAGATTTACAAGAATGGCGTTGTGAGCAAGTTGGGCCAGTACTATGCTGAGATGGAGACAGGACTTGCTTACAACAAGGCTAACGAGTATGTCCCAAAGGTTGTGTATGTTGCACCAGCAAATCTTGAAGGTGTGTACAACAAAACAAAGAGGACTATGACTCTGACATGGAATGACGCTAACGGCGACATGCTCGACTCTGTTGTCGTGGAGATCAAGCCACAGGGAGCAAGCAAGTTTACAGCCCTCGAAAAGATTGAACTCCAAGACATGAACGCTGCCAAAGGCGCATCATATACTTACACCGACACTCCTGAAGCAGGAGCCACATATTACCGCATTGCTGCCTACCCTATCGGCAGCAAGACAGCTAAATATTCAAACGAGGCTTCTGTAACAGTAAGTTCATCAATGGGCACTGACTTATACCAGTATGGAAAATTGACTTTGACAAATCTCAATGCTGTTACGACTGATTTCACCACAACATTTGAAACTGAACCAACGGTGTTCATGGGTATATGCAGCAACAAGAACGGCAAGCTCTACCCTGGCAACCTTCTTACTGGCGTAAGCAAGTCAAAGTTTGTGTATCAGGTTATGCCATGGGAGAAGCAGTCCGACGGCACATCTACCATCGCAAGCGCAGAGGAGATACCTTATCTCGCCATCCAAAACGAGGCTAACCTCAAGTTCGGAGACCTCAGCTGCGAGACAGGAACAGCCAAAGTGAAGCAGACAGTGGCAGAGGTGAAGTTCAGAACACCATTCCCTGAAGGGGTGACACCTGTTGTCATCACAGAAATTCGCAATCAAATGCCAAAGAATCATGCCATCTCTACACGCATCTGGGATGTGACAAACGAAGGCTTCAAGGCATACCTGCAATATGAAGAGGGACTTGGCCTGAAAGTCAATGTGGACCAAACACTCTGTTACATGGCAATCACTCCTGGCATAGCTACGATGGACAAAGAGAATGGTCTCATCATTGCCGCTGGCCACGGTGACATTTGCTACGGAACAACATACCGCACACAGAATTTCACAAACAATGGAGAGGCTCTACTCTTCAGCGAACCTTACATCTTCGGCGGTTTGCAGACATACAACTACCAAAGTTCAACTATACTGCGCCGCATGAGCGACATTGCTGATGCTGAGCAGAAAGATCTCATATCAGGCACACGCATCAAGAGAATGATTGACGCAACAAGCTCAACAACAGCAAAGAACACAGCCGAATTCGGAGACGAGTTTGGATGGATAGTACTTTCACGCTATAAGGAAGGCGCTACTCTGCCATCTGCTATCGGCAGTCTTGAAGCTGACAGCAAAGATGTCAAAGTGAAGGTTGTGGGAAGGACAATAAAGGTTGACGCTCCTGCTAACTACGCTGTATATAACGCATCGGGAGCAAAGGTAAACCCAGCTTCACCTCTCGCACCTGGCGTATATGTTGTCAAGACAGGCAGCTCAATTGTGAAAGTTATAGTGAAATAATCTGAACATGTAGGAATCTCCGCTTTCTGCGAATGATTCCTACATTCACATATTATATATATAGTAAAAACTGGCAAACGAAAGCAAATGCTAAGTGACACGAAATGCCACATGCCGGTTTCACAAAATAGAAAACAAAATCATAAAAAAACGTTATATGAACAAACGCTATTGTAAATTAGGAAGCTTTGCCTCCAGAGCAATGCTACTATTTGCCATTTGCGGAGCTACTTATTCTTGCTCGGACGACTACAAGTGGGATGACGGAAATCCCGACTGGCTCGGTTCAAGCATCTATGACTATCTCAACGAAAAAGGCAATTACACAAACTTCGTCAAACTCATTGACGACTTAAATTACAAGGAGGTGTTGTCACGCACAGGTTCAAAGACTTTGTTCGTTGCCGATGACGACGCTTTCATGAGTTTCTACTCCAACAATCCATGGGGCGTACACAGCTATTCAGAGCTAACGCTGTCTCAGAAGAAGTTATTGCTCAACTCAGCAATGATTAACAACGCATATCTTCTTGAGATGATGTCAAGTACCGCAGCTGGAGACGCCATCAATGCTGAACCTGAAAAGGGACAGTGCCTCCGCCGAGAGACTGCCACAGATGTCACGGACTCTATCGCACATCTCTTTGCTGAAGATCTGCCACACAGTTACAACACCAACGACAAGGACTACTGGCAGAGATTCCGTGGCGACAAGGGCATATTCCTTGCCATGGACGGAACATCACCAATGATGACGCACTTCCTTGCAACACAGCTTGCCAACAAGGAGATAACAGATGAGGATTTCCGCATCATCGTCGGTCAGGAGCGCGAAAAGAATGACGCTTACATATTCGACAGCAAAGTTATTGAACAGGACATTACCTGTCAGAACGGATACCTGAACAAGCTCGACAAGGTGCTGCTCACTCCTCAGAACCTCGCTGAAGTGCTGCGCACAAACAGCGAAACAAGAATATTCTCACACATGCTCGACCGCTTCGCTGCTCCTTTCTATGACGAGACACTCACAGAGAGAGCTAAACTGCTGTATGGCGACAAGGTTGACTCTGTATTCCAGAAGAGATATTTCTCTATACGCTCACATAACAACAACCCGCTGTATTCTGACGCAGGCACAGACCCTATTGCCAATCCAAGCGGCAATAATGTGTTCGACACAAACTCTAACAAGCCATTGCCTTTCGATCCAGGATGGAACGGCTACAGACTTGACGAGAAGACTCCAAAAGAGGGAGATATGGCTGCCATATTCTGTCCAACA
Organism: Bacteroidaceae bacterium; assembly: GCA_024401215.1. Lineage (GTDB taxonomy): Bacteria > Bacteroidota > Bacteroidia > Bacteroidales > Bacteroidaceae > Minthosoma. Next base: position 31,211 of record JAKSLL010000004.1, on the reverse strand, counting down.
GACAGCAAATTCATGAATTACTTCTTCTCAGAAGGAGGAGGTGGACACTTCCTTGTGAAAGCTTACGCTCCTGAACTCATCTCGCAGATAACAGAGAATGAGACAAATATGGAGAAGGTGTTCCAGGCTATCGACCAGATTCCTCGCCAGACAATCCGCGCTCTTCTCAACAACCTCATGAAGGAGTCGTTCAACAGCACAGTGCCAAGCAAGTTTGAAGCAATTAAGAACTCTGCGCAGGATGCCATGTTCGACGAGAAGAATGACTACCACCGCGGATACATCAAGAATGTCATCCTCGCCAACAATGGTGTTATCTACCTTATGGACGAAGTAACAACACCTGCTGAATATGCTGCAGTATCTGCTCCTGCATACGTGGAGACTGACAAGCGCATCTTCAACTGGGCAGTGCAGAGCGCATCACTTGGAGGCATCCCTACCAACTACTACGCTTATCTGCTCGCCATGAGTTCACGCTTCTCATTCTTCGTGCCATCTGATGACAATTTCTGGTACATAGACCCTATGTCTTTCTATTCACCAGTAGTAGAATCAGAAGGCAACAGCTCTGTGCTCAAGGGCCGTGCTTATCTCTACACTTGGGATGAGAAGAATTCAAAACCTAAGGCATCCTCTTACGAGTACATATATAATATAGCAACTCGCGAAGGACAGATAGGACAGCTTATCGCAACAGAGAACGTGACAGATGCATGCTACGGCAACCGTCTGAAGGATATGCTTGAGACACACACTATCATCCATGAGGATCACAGCGAGTCAACAGGCATAGACGAGACAGAGACTGGTGTGGAGTGCAACCAGCACTACTTCATCTCAAAGAACGGAGCTGTTGTGTATGTTGACAACGCTGCTAAGCGCAAAGCCGGCATGACTATCAAAGGTGGATGGCAGTTGGGCAACAATACAGAATGCAATGTCAAAGGATTCGACGATAAGTCTGCTCAGACTAACGGATATGGTAACGGTTTTGCATACATGATAGACCAGCCAATGGTTCCTACTATCGAATCTGTGTATTCTGCAATGTATAACAACCCACGCTTCTCTAAGTTCTTCGAACTCTGCCAGACAGACGCATCCGTACTAAAAGCTATCGGCATATCATCTGTGACAGAGCAGAACAAATACAACATTTTCGTTGACAACAAGGGTCTCCCATGCTACGACCATCAGACAGGCCGCTTGGTAAACTCTGCAACAAATGTTCGTTTCTTCAACAATTACCGCTATACTATCTATGTTCCAACAAACGAAGCCATCGATGCAGCAATAAAGGCAGGTCTTCCAACATGGCAAGACATTGTTGACCTTCTCGAGCTTGAAATCGACGATGAGGAGAAGACTGAGCTCACTCCTGAGCAGGAAGAGGCTCGCAACCTCAAAGCAAAGGCTATGGCTACTGCAATCATCAACTTCGTGAAGTATCATTTCCAGGACAACAGCATCTTCGCCGACACCCCTACAATCGCTCCTACAGCTTACGAGACAGCTACGGTAAACAACGAGACAGGTGTGTATATGAAAGTCACAGTGTCTTCAAATGGCAATGGAACACTTTCTGTGAAGGACCTTGCAGGCAATGTTCGCAACATAACATCTGACAAGAACATCATCGTTCGTGACTACATCACAAGCGGAGACAAGACAGCTATCGCTACAAAGATAACATCTTCATCTTCAGCTGTAATTCACGGAATTGACGGCGTGCTGAATTACAAGGCAAACGCTAACGGCCGTTACGACTCCGACTGGAGTTCACCAGCCAAGGCACGCGCTTATCTCAAAAAATACAGTATTGTTGAATAATAAAACTTACATAGAACAAAATGAACAAGATTAAATTAATCATCACATCTCTCGTGCTGTTCTTCTGTGTAAGTTCAGCATTCGCTCAGGGGCACCGCATTTCTGGTACCGTATATGACGACATGGGCGGCATCATGTCGGCAAACGTCGTTGAGCGTGACAACAACAACCGTATTGTTGAAGCTGCCGTGACAGACTTCAACGGTAACTTCTCCATGGTAATCAAGAACCCTAAAGACAGGCTCGAAGTAAGCTATGTTGGATATAAGAAGTGGAGTCAGGTGATTGGCAACACAGCAAAGTTCAACATCAAGCTTCAGGAGAACACTATGCTCACCGATGTCATTGTCAAAGCTAAGCCAATGACAAAGAGCAATGGCCTCTCTATTCCTGTGAAGGAGATATCTGTAGCCACACAGACAATGAACATGGATGATGTAGAAGGACTCTCTTTCGCTTCTGCCGACGAGGCTCTCCAGGGAAAGATTGCAGGTCTTGATATCATCCAAAACTCTGGTAACCTTGGTGCAGGAACATCAATGCGTATGCGTGGTGTCAGCACTATCAATGGTTCGGCTGAGCCTCTCATCGTTGTTGATGGCAACATCTTCGACCTTCCTGACAATGCTACTGACATCGACTTCGACGACCTCGACAATGAGGAGCAGTTCGCTACACTCCTCTCTGTCAACACAGAAGACATCAAGGACATCAAGGTGCTGAAAGATGCTGCAGCAACAGCCATCTGGGGTGCCCGCGGTGCAAACGGTGTGCTTGAAATCACTACTCGACGCGGTTCAAAGGGAAAGACCAAAATCAATTTCTCTTATAAGTTTACAGGTTCATGGATGCCAGAAGGATTGAAGATGCTCAACGGCGATGGATACACCATGATGCTCAAGGAGGCATATTTCAACCCAAAGCAGAATACTGCAACATCAGATATGGTAGAGCTCAACTACGACCCTTCATTCCCTGTGCAGTATAACAACTTCAACAAGAACACAGACTGGGTGGAAGCTGTGAACCAATTCGGCGCTAAGAATGAATATGGCATCACACTCTCTGGTGGTGGTGACAAGGCGGCATTCCGTATCTCAGGAAACTACAGCCATGCTACAGGTACGATCATCAAGCAGTCGCTCAACCAGCTCACAACACGTGTTGTACTCGACTATTTCGTGTCTGACCGCATCACATTCTCTACTAACTTCGCACTTGCCTATACTGACAACCATCGTAACTGGAATTACGACACAGACAAAAATCAGTATAACACAACTTCAATATTGGGTGCAGCCTACAAGTCTATGCCAAATATGTCTATCTATGAATATGACCAGTTTGGAAACCTTACAGGCGACTTCTACAAGATGCTCCCAACAAATCCTAATGTAGGAGAAGGCGGCAACAACTACTACTCTTCATACTATCTTTCAGATATTAAGAAGATTGGCAACCCTGTAGCTGTTGCACATCAGGCATTCAACAATCAGTCAACTTACCGCATCAACCCTCAGTTCAATCTCCAGTACAAGCTTCTCGGCAAAGAGGCTGATCAGCATCAGCTTAATCTCAACGCAGAAGTTTATATGGACATCTTCAACAAGTCTGAGAATGCTTACTATCCAAACTCACTCACAACAAATGCCTGGTCACAAGGTGTGAATGAGACTTCTAACGATGAATACAAGTCACTCGCTTTCACCAACCGCGAGAAACTCATCTTCATCCCTCATTTCAACAACGAAAATGTAAGCATGCTCTTCCTCGGCCAGTTTGAATACACTACAGGTAGTTCAACTTCTCAGTATATCGCTAAGAACGGCACACCTACAGGAATCAACACTTCTGTTGCCGAAGCATACAGGAAGAGCTCTACATCTGGCACAGGCGAATGGCGCAACATGGCATACCTCGGTATGGCGCACATTGCATTCTTCGACGGACGCTACGCTGCCGACATCACAGTAAGACGTGACGGTTCAACACAGTTCGGTAAGGGCAATAAATGGGGTACATTCCCTGGTATTTCTGCAAGATGGAACATCTCTGACGAGCCATTCTTCGAGAAGCTTCGAGTTGACGACGTCATCTCTATGCTCTCTTTCCGCCCATCATGGGGTAAGGTCGGACGAACTCCTGGACAGGAATATCTCATGTATAACTCATACAGTTCAGCTGGTGTGTATGGTACAACCATCAATAACTTCCCAGCAATCCGTCCAAATGACCTCCGCCTCACAAATATCAGATGGGAGACTGTATCTTCTTGGAACCTCGGTGCAAACCTCGGTCTCTTCAACAACTTGATAACATTCGACTTCAACTACTACAACAAGCAGACGGACAATCTTATCATGAAGGATGTGGGCATTCCTGGCTCTACAGGTTACAACGCCCTTTCAAGAAGAAATGTTGGTGGACTCCGCAACCGTGGATGGGAGCTTTACATGAACACCGACAAATTCCTCAAGAAGGGCAAGTTTGCTATGCAGCTCAACTGGAACATCTCACAGAATGTGAACACCATCACAGACATGGATAACACCGTCCTCTCAAACATGAATGGTGAATATGCATATACTAATGCATCATATCTGCAGCGTATCCAGGTAGGCAACGCCGTAGGTTCAATCTACGGATTCCGTTTCAAGGGTGTCTATGCTTATGACTATGACCACAGCGGCTATACTGAATTGAGCCGCAACACATACGGCGACAATACAGCAGCTGCTGCTGCCGAAAGAGGCGGTAACGCAACTGTACCAGTAGCTCGCGACGCGAACGGTCAGATTCTCTTCGACTCAAAGGGCAACCCTCTTCACATGTACTTCAACTATGGTGGTGTTGACTACCAGTTCAAGGGAGGTGATGTGATTTACGAGGATGTCAACAGCGACGGACAGATTAACGAGCTTGACATTGTATATCTCGGCAACTCAAATCCAAAGATGAATGGAGGTTTCGGCATGAAGCTGTTCTATGGCCCATGGTCTCTCAACCTCTCATTCAACTACCGCTGGGGAAACAAGATTGTCAATATGGCACGTCTCCAAAACGAATGGATGAGAACAAACACCAACCAGTCACAGGCTGTTGCTTGGCGCTGGCGCAAGAATGGTGATGTCACAGAAATCCCACGAGCAATGAACTCATCTATCGGTGCATCATACAACGCTCTTGCTTCTGACAGATATGTTGAGAAGGGTGACTTCCTCCGTCTTCAGTATGCACAACTCTCTTACAATGTTCCTCAGAGAATTGTCAAGAGCTGGGGCGTTCAGAGTCTCCGACTTAACATCTCTGCCAACAACCTCTTCTGCCTTTCAAAATACACAGGTGTTGACCCAGAGGTGTCATACGGCGCATGGGGTGTCTGCTACGACAATTCAAAGACTCCACGCTCAAAGTCATTCACAGTCAGTCTTAACCTCGGATTCTAATCTGACAACCGTAGAATTATAACAAAATGAATAAAGTAATAAAACATATAGCACTTTACGGTCTTGTTGCAGCAGGCGCAGCCATGGGGCTCTCTTCATGTGAAGACTTTCTCACCATCACGCCTACATCGCAGATCGTAGAAGAAGATTTCTGGAAAGACAGAAACGACTTGGAAAATGCGCTTTTCGGATGTTATAAGCGCATGACAGACAATGACATGCTAAAGAACTACATCAGCTGGGGAGAGATGCGAAGCGACAATTTCGAACGCTCGACAGCAACTTCTGCAACAAGTCCTGTAGCTAATATCATGAATGCCAACTTGCTGCCAACTTATGGCATGTTCAACTGGACAGCAGCATACAATGCAATAAACGACTGCAACAAGGTGCTGTCACATGGACCTGTTGTAGTTGAAGTTGACGAGTCTTTCTCTGAAAGCGAATGGAAGCCAATCAGAGCAGAGGTAATCACACTTCGTGCTTTCTGCCATTTCCTCCTTGTACGCACATACGGAGAAATACCTTATGTGACAAAGGATTACAACAACGACTCAGAGGAGCTCCGCTTAGGTCAAAGCACACAGCTTTATGTTCTCGACTCTATCATCAGCGATTTGGAGTCCATCAAGAACGATGCCATTGAGGATTACGGCAACACAGTGTCAAACAAGGGACGCGTAACAAAGAAGGCTGTCTATGCACTCCTTGCTGACGTGTACCTCTGGCGTGCAAGCTATAAGGCGGGCAACAACCATCCATTCACAAAAGTTAAGCTTGCATCAAATTATGCAGGAGAACTTTCTGAAGAGGAGCTTGTAAACCGCTCAGAGACATACTCTACAACAGCAGAGTCTGACTATCAGAAGTGTGTCGAGTATTGCGACCTCATCATTGACATGACAAAGAAGGAGCTAACAAAGAAATACAATGAATCAGGGAAGAACATCGGCGGTGAGGATGTCACCATCACCCTCGAAGACCTCCTTGAGAGCAACACAACAAGCGGCAACAGCTTTGTCACAACATCAAAATCTGCCTATAACACATTGTTTGGCACAGGCAATTCTGATGAGTCAATCTTTGAGTTCCAGGTTGATGGTGTGACATACTCCAACACTATGATTTCTGATTATTTCATGAACACTAATGCTGGAGCAGGCACATTCATCGGTGCAGCAACATTATGGGAAGGTTCTGAGGCTTCGCCTAATACAACCAACCCAACAACAATCTTCACAAAAACAGATATGCGCAAATGGGAGTCAGGCCACTTCACAAGTTCAAGCCAGACAACCTACATCATCGGCAAGTACATGCACAGCTCTGTTTCTCAGAAGAACACCAACAAGATGTACCTGACAGACAACACTAAGGACTTCTCTGTGACATACAGCACTCGCTCATCAAAACAAGATGCCAACTGGATTGTATATCGTATGTCAGAAATCTATCTGATGAAGGCAGAAGCTATGACTCAGCTGTATTCCGACACAGAAAACCTCAAAGAGGCATTCAAGTATGTACGCGAAGTGTATAAGCGTTCAAATCCATACGCATACACAACAGGAAGCACGAATGTTGACTCTCTCAAGTTTGAAGGCTATTTCGAAAATTCAAAAGACCTTGAAAAGCTTGTTCTTTCAGAGCGTCAGCGTGAGTTTGTTGCTGAGGGAAAGCGCTGGTTCGACCTTGTACGCTATGCTCTCCGCCGCGGAAACACATCCGACATGCTTGAAATCCTTACACGCAAGTATTCTACAAACCGTAAGTCTATCCAGGCTAAGCTCGCAGACATACAGAGTCTTTATTCACCTGTCTATAACAAGGAGATAAAGAACAACAACCTTCTCTACCAGAATGGTGTATGGTTCGTTAATGAGACTTCGTCAAAGACTGATGACCTTTAATTCAAGAAACAATGAATATCAAAAATAATATAAAGATCTATTGCGGCGCAGCTCTGATTCTTGGAGCAGCCTCTGCGATAACTCTGAATTCATGTACCGAGAAGATTGACAGCAGCCACCTATACACATTCACAGGTGAGATGATGATCGACCATTTCGAGAACAATCCAGAGCAGTTCAGCAGTTATCTCACAATATTAGGAAAGGTTCATCCAAGCAAGCGCTCTTCATCTACAATGAGGGAGCTGTTAGATGCCAGAGGTAACTACACATGCTTTGCGCCAACAAACGAGGCCATCGCCACTTATCTTGACTCACTCCTCAAGATTGGCGAAGTGTCAAGCTTGTCTGTCGATGAGATTCCTGACTCTGTGGCTGAGTCTATCGTGTTCAACTCCATCATCGAGAATGTCGATGACGAAGCGTTCGCATCAACAACATTCGAAGAAGGTGCGCTTCCGCTTACTAACATGAACGACCGCTACATCTCCATCTCTTATGGCAACGACTCTTTGAACAACACCATAACTTATGTTAATGTAAACTCAAAGATTATCGACGCCGACATTGAGGTTGAGAATGGCTATATCCATGCCATCGACAAGGTCCTCTCCCCTTCTAACGCTTCTGTAAGCGAACTCGTACAGGCAACTCCTAACACGTCATTCTTCGGCGAGCTCCTCGAACTTACCGGATGGGACAAGAAGATGGCAAGATACAAAGACCAGGAGTGGGAAGACGAATGGGACGACATCCGTGGTACAATGACTCCAAATGGTAGCTTCAGCGCATACTATCCAGAGCATCGCTATATCGGATATACAATCTTCGTTGAGACCGACTCTGTGTATAACGCCAAAGGCATCACCGACCTTACAACTCTCAAGCAATATGTGCAGGAGCATAACGGCTTCGACGACGACACTAACCGTGGCAACAAGACAAGCTGGGAAAACGACTACACTAACGAGTACAACTGGCTCAATCAGTTCGTGGCTTACCACCTCATTCCTGTGCGACTCACATACAACAACATGGTAATCTTCGCAAACGAGTATGGATGCGACGCTTCTATGTTCAAGACACGCACAGCAAACCAGTTCTATGTCAATGTGTGGGAATACTGGGAGACAATTGGTATTCAGCGACGTTCTGTAAAGGTTACTGGATGCCGCACTAATGGTATCATCCAGCGTCGCCTCAACCGCAAGTCTGTTTATAACCAGACAACATACCGCGAGGCTTCATCTCTCATGTCACAGCCTGGTATCCTTGTCAACCCTACCAACCAGACATACAACAATGACGCCCTCAATGGCAACTACTTCACTATCGAAGACATTCTGCTGTGGTCTCCTGATGTTCCTAACAACGTGCTCAATGAGCGCCTTCGCTATGACATCACTTCTCTGTTCCCAGAACTTGTAACCAACAACCTTCGCCAGAACAGAACCAACAACTGGATATTCAACCTCTCTTACCTCGACAATGTTGTGGCTATGACAAAAGAGACTCTCTTCCAGTACCTCCCTAACAAGAACTATGAGTCAGGTATGGGTGCTTGGATGGACTATCAGGCTGACGAGTTCAACATCCAAGGTCAGTATGACTTCACCATGAAGCTCCCTCCTGTACCTTATACTGGTACATACGAGCTCCGCTACGGTGTATGGGCTAACGACAACCGAGGAATGGCACAGGTGTATATGGGCAAGAACCCTAAAAACCTCCCTGCTATCGGCATCCCGCTTGACCTCCGTTCATCATCTGGTACGAATCCTTCATCTACTGGATGGGTTGATGAGAAGACTATCGCACCTGTTGGACCAGACTCCACTGACATTTATGAGAATATGAAGACTATGCGCAACCTTGGATTCATGAAGGGTGCAAAGTATATCCAGGTGAATGGCGGTACAGGACGTGATTCTCAGAATAACCTCCGCAAGATCATCTACACAGGCCAGTTCGAAGCAGGTGAGACTTACTACATCCGCTACAAGTCTGTGCTTGCAAGCAGCAACTCTGAGTTCTTCTACGACTATATCGAACTTGTACCAAAATCGGTATATGCAGGTGAGAATAACGAAGATATTTGGTAATTAACGAAAAAGAATTATTCAACATCGTTAAACAACATATTTAATTATGAAGATAAAAAATAACAAATGGTTATATAGTTCAATGCTGTCAGCAGCGCTTGCTGCAGGATTCACAGCTTGTTCTGACGACCATTTCGACATAAACTCTGATGTTCTTGGAAGAGAGACTATCTGGCAGAACATTCAGAATAATGAGCAGCTTTCAGAATATGCTGACATTCTCCAGAGCGTGAAGTATTCTATCACAGAAGAGAAGACAACATCTGAAACTTATGCTGACATTTTCAACAGCGACCAGACTTTCACAGTCTGGGCTCCTGTGAATGGCTCGTTCAATTACGCATACTACAAGGGGCTGCTCAACAGCGGAGTAAGAGACTCAATATACAAAGTTGAGAAAGAGCTTATCCGCAACAACATGACACGCTACTCTCATGTTGTCAACGGCTCTGACTCTTTGAAGCTTGAGCTCTTCAACTCAAAATCTGTGTGGTTGAATTTCGACAAAAACACATTCCATGGCCAGACAATGACAAGGCCAAACATCGGTTCAAAGAATGGTACGCTGCACATCACCAATGGTTCTGCTGCTTACATTCCAAACCTCTACGAGTTCCTTGCTTCTCGCCACGAACTCGACTCTATCAACGCCTTCGTCAAGGCTTTCCAGACTAATGAGTTCGACGAGTTTTCTTCAACAAAGGGCCCTACTATCAATGGTCAGGCAACTTGGGTGGATTCTATAACTTATGTATCTAACAAATACCTGAATCGCAACCTCTATGCATTCATCAACAGAGAGGACAGCAACTATGTGATGATTCTCCCTACCAACAACGCATGGAAGAAAACTATCGCCAAGACAAAGAAGTATTTCAAGTTCAAGGCTTTGTATGAGCAGGATGTCAACACACAGACTGAGACCGGCGCAGATACCGTCATTCAGGGAGCAAAGACAGAGTTCACTCAGTTAGAACTCGACTCTCTCAACGACTTCTACGCAAAAAATGCCATGATAGAGAAAGCCATCTTCAATGCAAACTGGCAGTACCGCCAGATTCCTATCACAAGCATTGAAGACATCAGAAAAGCTGATGAGCGCAAAGACTCTCTTGTCACAACTAACGGCTACAAGTTCAAGCTTACAGGCACTCTCAACGAGACAAACAGAGAGGATGTCCTTGACGTGCCAAGCTTCGCTGGCATCTTTGGCAATGCCGCTCCTGTCGAGATAAGCAACGGCTACGCCTTCATTGTTGATGATTTCACATTGCCTTCATCTGTTTATGCTCCCGACATCGACCTTCTTGGTGCCGAGGCATGGGAGTCAAGCGACAACCAGTGTAAAGTGTCATCAACGACAAAGACCATCAACGGATATTCTCTCCCTATAAACGAGACGGATACTGTCAAGTCAGATTTAGTGTATAAGTATAAGTATCTTGTCATGGGCAACAAGACATCAACAGCGCATCCTGGAGCATTCTTCAAGATACCTGATGTTCTCTCATGCAAATACGACATATATGCTGTTATCGGATATAACACAGACTACGATCTCCAGAATAAGTTCCGTGCTTACATAAGCTACGACACAGAGGAGGGCCGCGAGTCAAATATCATCCTCAAAAACCCTAACGAGAATGCTGTAGATGCAAAAGATGAGAGCCTCTACGAGTCAAACTACTTTGTCAACAGCCGCCCTGCTCTCAAGGAGAACGGAAACATCGAGTTCCTCGACACAATCTGCATTGCCAAGGATTTTGAGTTCCCTGTTGCTTACAAAGGTATCAAGAATGCCTACCCAACAATCCAGCTGAAGAGTAATTTCACATCAAAGGAAAACAAATACTACTGCCGCGAAATTTGGGTAAACGCCATTATTTTCAAGGTTAAGGGCCATGATGATGAATTGGATGGCAGCAAAATCATCTTAAGATAAACTCCGAAAACAACAAGAAAATGAAGAACAAAAAAACATATCAGCAAGGCATACTTCGTGCCGGCATTGGTCTCATGATGTTATCAGGAGTCACAAGCCTTTATGCACAGGATGCTGCCGAAGAGACTGCTCCTCCAAAGCGACAGAAGGAAGTCAAGGAAGAGCCTAAATATGAGATGAAAGAAGTGAGTGGCTACATCTATGACGCCTCAACAAAGGCGCCTGTAGATGCTGCGAATGTGCAGGCTTTCGGCAATGCCCGCTACTCTACAGTCACCGACGAGAATGGTAAGTACACAATCAAGGTGCCTGTATTTGTCAACTCGCTCTATGTGCAGGTGCCAGAGTACAATAGCGTGCAGGTTGCCATCGACAACAATAAGACACCCGACGTGCTTCTCTACTCATCAAAGTTCAACTCTGTCTATTCTGAGCAGACGAACATCACAGCTACCAACAGCATCACTCTCAACAACACTAATGCTGTAACCCTCGACGAGGAGGTGGACTCAAAGCTCTCAGGCGACATCATGACTATCAATCGCACAGGCATGAGAGGACAAGGTGTGGCTATGTTCATCAGAGGTATCAACTCTCTTAACATCAACGCACAGCCGCTCATCATCCTCGATGGCATGATTATCGACCCACAGCTCGACCGTTCAACAATACATGACGGATTCTTCAACAACATCCTCGCAGGTATCGACCCAGAAGATATCGAGAGCATTGAGGTTATGAAGAACGCCACTTCCATCTATGGTTCACGAGGCGGTAACGGTGCATTGATCATCAACACAAAGCGCGGACACTCCCTCGCAACAAAAATCAATGTATCGACAAACATCGGATTCGAGACTGCGCCAACAACAACAAAGATGATGGATGCGAGCCAGTACCGCCTGTATCTCTCCGACCTCCTTGGCACAACAACCTTCGGCAAGGAGAACAGTTCGGCTGCCACTATCGTTCCTTTCCTCAACAACAACAGCTCTTACTACTGGTATCCTATGTATCACAACAATACAGACTGGAGCCAGGACCTCTACCAGACTGCTGTCACACAGAATTACAAGGTCAATGTGCAGGGTGGTGACGAAATCGCCATGTATAACCTCTCTCTCGGCTATGCAAACTCAGAATCCACAGCTAAGAAGAATGCTTTCGACCGCTTGAACATCCGCTTCAACACCGACATCAAGCTTCTCGACAATCTCTCTACTCAGCTCGACCTTTCATATTCTAAGTTCGCCTACAACCTTCGCGACAACGGATGGGCGGAGAGCTATGCAAGCTCTACCATCTCATCTCCAAATGTGCTTGGACTCATCCAGTCGCCATTCCTCTCCAAGTATGCTTACTATACTGGCGATGACGGCAAGCTCCATGAGTCTTCTGTGTATGCCGGCAAGTATGTGAAAGACGACAACAACCCATTCAAGTTTGCGTCTGCCTATGGGGCTAACACAGCACTCGCCAACCCATACTGGACATTGACAAATGGTGACGGAGAGAACAAAAACCGCCAGGAGGTGACACAGTTCAATCTCAACATCATGCCAAAATGGGAGATTAGCAAGCACTTCAACATCACCAACCGCTTCGCTTATCAGCTCAACCGCTCAAATGAGAAGTATTACCTCCCTGAAGCAGGTACACCTGTTTACAACCTTGAGGGATATGGCGATGTGACATCTGTTGTCAAGTCACTCTTCTCTAAGGAGACTTCCATCTTTGAGGATTTACGCCTCAACTGGCAGAACACATTCGCCATGCACAACATCAATGTATATGGAGGATGGCGATTCACAAGCAACAGCTTCTCTGACTCATACATGATTGGCTACAGCGCAGGAAACGATAATATGCCTGATATGAAGAACTCTCTCTCCTTCCCTTCTGTAAAGGGCACGGAAGACAAGTGGAACAATATGGCATACTATCTCAATGCTGCCTATAACTACAACCATACATACTTCCTCGAAGCAACACTCGCAGCTGAGACATCTTCACGTTTCGGCAAGGATGCTGCCGAGGGCATCAAGCTGGGAGGAGTCACTTGGGGTATCTTCCCAAGCATTCAGGCTGGATGGGTGCTTTCAAATGAGAAGTGGTTCCCAAAGAGCAATATGGTGAACTACCTCAAGCTGTTTGCTGGCTATGACGAGGCGGGTAACGACAATTTCGACTACTCTCTCTCACGCACTTACTACAAGTCTCACACATTCCTCAAGACAGCCACAGGACTCCAGCTTGAGAACATAGAAAACCCTTCTATCCAGTGGGAGACAACACGCTCATGGAACATCGGCATGAATGGTTCGTTCATCAACAACCGACTTCAGCTTGGCGCAGAGGTGTTCTTCAAGAACACATCCAACCTCATCACATACAAGACCATCAACTACATGACAGGTCTCGATGGCTACTACACCAACGACGGTTCACTCCGCAACATCGGTGTCGATGTCAAGGCTAATGTCATCCTTCTCAACACGAAGGATGTAAAATGGCAGGCTGGTTTCACTATGGGACACTACAAGAATAAGATTACATCACTTCCTGAATTCCAGTCATCAATCAAAAACTACGATGGCTACACAACAAAGATTTACGGAGGCGAGGTTCTTACTTCTGTAGGCAATGCTGCCGGACTCTTCTACGGATACAAGACAGCAGGCGTTTTCGCATCTGATGACGAAGCTAAGACAGCGCACAATGGCAGCGACTACCTCAAATACCCTACAGGCATCGCTTCCAACCCAACAAAGAATTTCCAGGCTGGCGATGTGCGCTTTGTTGACCTCAATGAGGATGGCATCATCGACGAAGCCGACAAGACAGTCATCGGCGACCCTAACCCAAGCATCTACGGTTCAATCTACACTAACGTGCATTTCTGCAAGCATTGGAGCCTCGACATCAACATGAAGTATTCTGTTGGCGGCGACCTCTACAACTACCAGCGTTCACAGCTCGAGTCTGGCAACTCATTCATCAACCAGACAACAAGCGTTGTCAACCGTTGGACATACGAAGGACAGGTAACAGACGTGCCACGAGTTATGGCTACTGAGTCTGACAATTGGGTGAACAACGAACGCTTCTCCGACAGATGGATAGAAGACGGGAGCTACTTCAAGCTTAAGAAGGTGCGCCTCTCTTACGAGCTTCCTCTCACTCTCTCATGGATTCAGGGCGTGACAATCTGGGGCGAGGCAAACAATCTCGTAACCCTCACCAAGTATTCTGGAAAGGATCCTGAATTCTCATGCAGCAATAATGTACTCTACCAGGGCATTGACGCTGGTCTGCTCCCAAGCAACCGCTCTTTCAACCTTGGAGTGAAGATTAATCTCTAAAAAGAAACCACAACATGAAGAATATATTTAGAAACATAGCCATTGCATCTGTCATTGCTTCAGGCATCGTAGCTACATCATGCGAAGATATGATGACTGTCGATACCGGCGACAAGACTTATGTCAATGCCCAAGACACCCTATATTCATACCTCGGCATCATGCGCTGCATGCAGAATGTAGCGGAACGCCAGGTCATTCTCGGTGAGATTCGAGGCGACCTTGTGTCACCATCAGAATATGCTACCGACACTCTCCATGCGATTTCAAACTTTGAAAATCCGGAGGATGGCTCTTGCTCTATGCTGCAGATCAGCGACTACTACAATGTCATCAACAACTGTAACGCTTACATCTACAACTGCGACACATCTGCCGTAAAGTCTAACGTCAAGTACATGATACCTGAGTATGCGCAGGTGAAAGCTATCCGCGCATGGGCGTATCTCCAGCTTGTGAAGAATTACGAAAGAGTGCCATTCATCACCGAGCCAATCAACAACCTCTCTGTCGTAGAGAATTTTGACTACAACAACAACCTCGTTGACAAAGACAACCTCATCGACAAGATTATCGAAGACGGCATCCTCTCGTTCATCGACACCAAATACCCTTCTTATGGTGACGCAAAGAATGAGTATGGCGCATGGGACAACGGCTTCACACAGATTTCCGCTCGTATGTGCTTCATCCCCATCAGAGTTGTCTTGGCTGACATGTATCTGCTCCGTGGCGCAGATAAGACAGACTACGAGAAAGCTGCCAAGTATTACTACGACTTCCTCAAGAACGAGGAGACTCCAATGCCTCTACAATATGCTGAGCAAGAGCCATACATCTCCCTCGACACTTATTTGTACAGAAACACAGGAGGATGGGGGCAATTTGCAAGCCAATACAGCTATAATTCTGAAGCCGAGGTTGTGACAACCATCCCTGGTTCTGCTAATGCAGGACTTGGCACAATGATTACAAGAATTGCCGACATCTTTGGCTATACTCCAACCTCAAGCCAGTCAACAAATGAGACAAGCAGCAGCGAGTCAACATCCAACACTACTGCTGAGTCAAGCTTTGAGACTTCAGGCGCAATTACTGTGTCTTATAACTATAAACGCCAGTATGGTCCGTCTGAGGCTTACAGCGATGTCTGCAACGACCAGACTATTGTGAACTACACAAGAACGACAACAGCCGAGCCAACAGCGTCATACATTATGAATACAGACGCGCGCACATTCTGGAGTGTCGAAGACTACGCCTACGAGGGCAAGCCTTACCCTCTCTGTTCAAAGGCTTCAAGCGGTACAACATTCTACTATTCTGTGCCTATCTACCGCAAGACGCTCATCTGGCTCCGACTCGCAGAGGCTATCAACCGCGCCGGCTATCCTGAGTTCGCCTTCGCCATCCTCAAAGACGGCATCAACCAGTACAGCCTCCCACGCATCGTTGACAGATATCCTGAACGCTACGACGCGCAGGGCAGACTCATACTCTATAAGGCGTCAACCGACCACTACCTCTACAAGGACCTCACAACAGGCATCTTCCATGGTCTTAACGAAGAGGGAGAATGGGAGGAGCATGTTATCGCCAATGGCTATGTTGTCATCCGCGACACAATAAAGAACGACTCTATCGCCTATGGTTCTGCCGGACAGCTATACTATGCAGCCGACACAACACGAATCAGCAAGTTCACATCATTCCTCGACTTCAGAGACGAGGTTTGGAACTCTACTTACGGCATCCACGCAAAGGGCTGCGGATTCGGCAAATGGACATCATCCAACAAGGGCGAGGTAACAACCAACATCTCTGGCTACCGCGACAGCGTTTACTACGACTACTCAAAGCTTCTTCTCAAGCAGGGTGTCAACATCAAGACTGCACCTGTTGAGGATGTAATCAACGCTGTTGAGAATATCATTGTCGATGAACTCGCACTCG
Organism: Bacteroidaceae bacterium; assembly: GCA_024401215.1. Lineage (GTDB taxonomy): Bacteria > Bacteroidota > Bacteroidia > Bacteroidales > Bacteroidaceae > Minthosoma. The sequence goes on along the minus strand of JAKSLL010000004.1, from coordinate 14,663 downwards.
AGACTGCATTCGAGGGTAACCGCTTCACCGACCTTGTGCGCATAGCAAACCACAAAGACGCCTCTGGCTACAACGGCACAGAATGGCTTGCAACGAAGATTGCTAACAGAGGCACAAAGAAAGCCACAGAGAAGAGCCCTGCTGTCGAAGGCTACAACGCTGACATCGAAAGCAAGCTCATGAACAAAGCCAATTGGTATTTCAAGCTCCCTGCTTGGAAAAAATAACGAACAAGACAAGTTTCACTTGTTGTGGAGCTAAAAGGTTGTAAAAGGGTGGTTAAAGTGACGAATGTCAGTATATGGCATAAGTCCCTTTAACTCCCCTTTTAACTCCTCTTCAACATCTCTTCAACATCTCTTTAACTCCCCTTTTAAAAACTCCCATGAAAAAACTAATATCTTCATGCACACTCTGTGCCCTCATCGCCCTTCAGGCGACAGCCCAAAACCCCTACCTCCCACTCGGAGAGTTCATCCCCGACGGAGAGCCTTACGTATTTGACGACCCCGACAATCCAGGCAAAAAACGTGTATATGTTTACGGTTCACACGACAACCTCGTCACCGAATACTGCGGTAAAGACCAAGTCGTATGGTCCGCCTCTGTCGATGACCTCACACATTGGCGTTACGACGGCATAATCTTTGAATCCAAGAAAGACGCCAATGGCAAACTCCTCCACGACGACGGCACAGGCGACGTGCTTTATGCGCCAGATGTCACATGCAGGAAGGAAAACGGCAAGACAGTATATTACCTCTATCCAAACAACCAGGCAGGCGGCCGCAACGGCATGGTGGCGAAGGCTGACCGCCCTGACGGCCCGTTCAAGGTGTGCAACTGGCGCAGCGACAACCCTGCCGTATCTGATGGCATCTTGCAGTTCGATCCAGCGGTATTCATCGATGACGACGGCAGAGTGTATGGCTACTGGGGCTTCAAGCGTTCAAATGCCGCCGAGCTCGACCCTGCAACAATGGCGACAGTCAAGCCTGGCACATCCATCGTAGAGGATATGATACCAGGATATGAGATGGACAAGACATACAGATTCTTCGAGGCATCATCAATCAGAAAGATCAAAGATAAATATGTGTTTGTGTACAGCCGCTGGACAAACGACGGCGAGTTCGGCCTCTGGGAGAGCAACTACACCCTCGCCTACTGCTACAGCAACAGTCCGCTCGGCCCTTGGACATACGGAGGCACAATCATCGACGGACGCGCTCGTGAACGACGCAGCGATGGCACGACAATCTCCACAGCATGCCCTAACGGCAACACACACGGCAGTATCTGCGAGATAAACGGCAAATGGTGGGTGTTCTACCATCGTCAGGCAGGCACAAACGAATACTGCCGACAAGCTATGGTTGCGCCTATCGATGTCGAAGTCACCGAGGGCAAAGACGGCTATGTGCGCATCTCTGAGGGTGAAGTCACTTCCGAGGGCTTCCTCACCGAAGGTCTCGACCCATTCACACGCTACTCCGCTGGCATAGCATGCTACTACACGGGCCCCGAACCTGCTCATGCCGAATATCCTAACGTAGTCTATCCTGGCTCACACACAGAGATTCACCGCATCAACTACAAAGGCGTGAAGAAGCCATACGACTACACCATCGACATCTGCCCTATGGTCAACAACACCGCAGGCTCTGCCATCGGATATAAATACTACAACTTCACCAAGACTTACGGCAGCGGTGCGCTGCAGCTCACTCTCAACTATGTGCCAGAGGGTGTTGACGGCACTATCGACATCTACCTCGACCGCCCAAGTCTCAGCGAGGGAGGCGTGAAAGTTGGCTCTTACGATGTCAAGGCATCAAGCGCAAAGAAAGCCGCCGATGCCACCATCGACGTGTCAGCCCTCACACACTACAGCGGCAAGCATGCCCTCTTCCTCGTCTTCTCTTCTGCCGAGAAGGGCAAATCAATATGCAGAGTCAACACACTGCAGTTCAAGAAGAAATAATAACATAGAGTTTTGAATAATGTAATTTTGATCACTTACTATTACGAATTATGAATAAAAAGTATTTAAGAATTTTAGCCGCTTCAATGACAACCATATTCTTAACCGCATGCAATATGGGCAACGAAGTGAAGATTGAGATAAACAACGAAAACGGTGATTCTGCAGTCGAAGCATCTGCCGACAGTATAACCAACAAGGCAGACGAAGAGTCAGCAGGCAACGACATCGAACAGGCTGCTGACGATGCCGACGCTATTGATGGCGATGAGGTGTGGACAATGATTAGCGGCACCTATTTCTTTTGGGATTCAGAGGAAGGCAGAGGTGTCAGCGTGACAAGTTATGATGGTGAGAACCACATGAATGTCGGCGAGGAGGAATACGCCATTACCATCAGCAAGGCAGGCGAGATAGTCGCTGTCGATGGCGCAGGCAAAGAAGTGTTCCGTGGCGCAATGTATAACGGCGGCAACACTCTGCGAGGAGTGTACAAAGGCAAGAAGATAAACGTCTCAGGTTCCGGCGACTAAGATTAGTGGTTTAGGAGATTGGTGGTTTGGTGGTTTGGAAGTTAGTGGTTTAGTGGTTTGGTGGTTTAGGGTGGCAAACAACTAAACAACCAAACAACCAAACAACTAAACAACAAAACAACTAAACAACAAAAATGGCGGGGGAATCATCCCGCCGCCATTATCATCTTAATGATGTCGTCAAGTCCCGTCTGCCCCAGAATGGAGACAAGGGTGGTTTCTTTTTTCTCCTGCACATAGACGACAGTAACCTTCATCCCGTTTTCGCTGCCAGAATAAATGGCGTAACGCGAGTCCGAATCGCCAAAGTTTGCCACCGAAGAGAAACGTGAGAGTATGGACTTTGCTGCCTTGCTGAGCTTCTTCGCACCTTTCTTGTTCTCTGATGACGCATAGTAAATGCCTTCGATTTTGCTTATGAAAGACTTCATCTGTTCGTTGTTGCGAACCTTTTTCAGATTCAAGATTGTCTCATCGAGATCGACATTTTCCTCACCATCCAACACAGCCGAGATGGTTGCCTTATTGACGGAAACATACTTCACATTCTTTATGTCAGACAGCGAGTCGAAACAGCTTTGCGCAAACGATGTCACGCTCAAAAGAATGAGTGAGAGTGTAAATATAATTTTCTTCATATTTTCAATTATTTGTCTCGTACAACCTACTTATTTCCACATATAACTATTGATTTTCACTTTGCCATCGATGACCTTGCACTCAATAAAGATTGTGCGTACATACTTGCCATCATGTTTGGTGCACAGCACGACCTTCGCCATCTTCTTGCCAGCATGCTTGACGATGGTGATTGGCTTCATGAGAGTCTTTTCTGATTCGTCCTCACCGGGATTGTCTCCCTCGATGAACCATGTGGCATAGCCATCACCTTCAAACCAAAAGTCCTCTTTTAAGGCTTCGATGCACTCAGGAGTGCAATTCTCGTTAATCCACTCCTCTTCATAGACCTGTGGGGAATCATCTGAACGAACATAAATAGGAGTGAGGAACTTCACGATCTTTTCTGTCATTTCAGCATCTGCAGCCACTTTCGGCGATGCCATCTCGATTTTCATTTCTGCTATGACATCGTTAGTGACTGTGCTGGCTGACGACTGCATGCCGAATGCAGCAAGAATAAACGCCGCAAGGGATGTGTGTAATTGCCTTTTCATTTTTTCAAAAAATATCTAATTGGACTTACGCCGAGCTTCGGTTTTACCAAAATTCAACCAAATTAGAGCCTTGACTCTTTGAATTGTCATCAAAAGGCTGTCTAATTGCAAGAATTTGGTGTAATTTGGTTAAACCTTGTTTATAAATCATTTCGCTGAGTAGTTACATCTCAGTAGAATTTGGTTAAATCCTCGTATTAAATCACCACTAAAATTTTCTCAACAGATAGTTGATGAGATAGCGCAGGTCGTCGATGTTCACATAACCGTTGCCATCGAGGTCGGCATCTGCTGTGGCAGTATTGCTGGTGAGCATCTTGTTAAGTTTTGCCACATCATTTATCATCGCCACCCCATCGCCGTCAACATCTGGGATGCGGAGTATGTCAACACCGACAGCTACCTTGCTGCCCTCCCCTACTGTCTTCTTTGCTGGGAGGTACGCAGCCGATGTGTTAAATTGTCTGCCGTTGCCGTCGTTTAACTCTACAGCATAGATTGATGACTTGTTCATATTGAGGGCTGAGAGGTTGCTGAACACAGCCTCAGGAGTCCTCTCGGTTGTTGGACCGATAACGAGGAATTTCGCCAAGAGATTGGCATTATCCACAGTCACCGAACCGCCATCGAAACATTTTCCCGCACTCAACACCTGGAGTGTGCTCTTGTTCTTCACCGTCAGCGAGGCATTGCCTGTAAGCACCACCGCTGGTGGCAGAGAACCTGACTCCGAACAATATATAGCAGAGAGCGTTAACTTGCCGCCTCCTGTGACTGTGACAGGAACATTAGATTTCATGCAGCCCATATATACTGAACAGGAGAATAAATTATTACCAGATACATTTATTGTCAAAGGAGTTGTTCTGTTGATGACAAACGCAGGGTAGAAAGCATTATAGTCATCAGGGAAGAGCTCTTTCAAATAGATGGTATTTGTTGATGTATTGTAATAGCATTGTCCATCGCCAAAGATGTCCGTCATGTTGTGTCTGCATACATCAACGCCATGAATGCGGATGCCATACGACTCTGAAGGCGCGAAACACAGATAGTTGACATTTGCGCCGTCTGCCTTGTTCTCATACCTACTATCTACTCTGTCGAACGCAATTTTTACTGAGCTGTTTGAACCATGGTACGCATACGCACCCTCTGTATCTGCCGCCCATCCGCTCTTGAAAGGAGTGCCGTTGACAGCCCTGAGCTTGAGTGTGGAGTTGTTCACAAACACCGTCTGCGAGGTGTTGACATCGTTGATGCACATAGCCCCCGTGCCCGAATAGTCGAAAGACACCTGTGAGTTGATGAAACTTAACTTACCACTATAATTATATATTCCATTGACATCCGACAAACTTGATGATGAAGTCACATCAGCATTGTTGAAGGTTAAGCTTTTGGCACAATTATAGATCATCTTACAGCTTGCGTTGCCCGAAGTAAGTTTCAAAGGTATGTTGCCAACCACTACATCTCCGCTGCCTGTGAAGTACATCATTGTGTTTGTGCCTGTAATGGTTACGCTTGCTGTAGCGTTTCCTTTGTTGAGAGACAGCGTCTTTCCCTCTGGCACTATGGCAGAGAAGACTGTTGTGTTAGACGTTGTGGTTTTGAAAGTGTTTGTTCCGTAGAATACCACTTTGAGGTCTTTTTCGTATCGTGAGTAAACGACATTTGAGGCGCATGAGATGTTTGCGCCAGAGAATTTCAGTATGCCGCTATTAGGGTCAAAGACCACCTTGCCGTCGCCAAGAACGTCATCTTTGTTTTTGCCCGTCACCTTCCATCCTGCTACATCAATCTTATAATCTGCCACTCTGATTTGAACAGGCGTGTTTGTTATCGCAGCTCCCGATGCATTGAAGAATCCGCCATTGGCATAGCGGACACCTGATGGCGACACGATCTCCGAACCATCAAGCACGAAGGAACGCTCGTCAAACATCGCACCTCTCGCACCCTTCATATCGACATTAGCAGCATCAACAGTCAGCGAACTTCCGCTCTTGCCGCTGTAAGCTATGTATTCTGCGGAATTTATCGCCATAGTGCAATTCTCTATCTTCACATTGCCGCGCGAATAAACACCTAAGCTTGCCACGCCCTTACCCGTGAGGGTGAGTTTATCGCTTGTAGATGAGCCCTTGAAAGTGACATTCACACCATCATCAACATACAGACCATATCCTGATGCTGACGAAATGGTATTATTGCCCGACAGCACGACTGTTATGTCGTCAAGGAATTGCATGGCGTTGCCGCTCTTGGTATACTCGAAAGACACGCCACTAAGAGTGAGTGTCTTTGTGGCTGGGTCGTATTTCGCTGTTTTGTCGCCTAACAGGCTGCTTTTGTTGGATGGTGTGGCAAGTACGCCATTCACATAAAATCGGTAATTCTCAGGTTCTATATTCATCTTCAGCAACCCTGTCTTATAGCCGTGCTCATCCACGACGCTGCGGAGTGAGGTGTCGTATTTATATGTCTTTTCCGTGAACATAGACTCGTTAAAGGTCAGCTTCTCGAAATTAGCGATAGACTGCCAAATTCCATTGGTTGTGCCCTTCACACAAGACTGCGCTGTGACGTACGAGCCTGTAATGGTGAGCGTTGATGTTCCGTTGTAGGTATGTCCAGATATGGCTGCTCCATAGTCGGAGGTAGCGTTAATGTGGCATTTGGTAATACCCACACGCGCATTATACGCATCGATGGCGAAAAAGCCCACACCAGTAGATACTGACTTGATATCGAGACTTGAACTCAAATTTTCACCTACCAGCGAACAGTCTGCCGACGCGTACAACCCGTGATATGATGATGACACAGTATTTTGGCCTGACAGCATGATACGGGTATAAGTATTGATGACAATGGCAGATTGTGTTGAGCAGCTGAGATTAGCATTTTTAAGCGTCAGGGTGTACTGCCCTGGGTCGTATTTCACCGAACCTCCGTCACCCATGACATCCAACCTGTTAGCACTCGTAACCTGTCTGCCGCATACGAATATGTCATAATTTGTAACAGCAGCATGCAGGACCGTCATGACACACAAAGCAAACAAAAAAGAAAATAAGCGTTTCATTATACCTACTGTTTATTATTGTATTCAACTTTCACAAAGTTTGCAACTTACTCGTTTTGGGGAGTTAAAGTGGAGTTAAAGAGGAGTTATCGCTTCGCTCGGAGTTAAAGGGACATTTGTCTTGTCGGACATTTGTCACTTTAACTACCTTTTAACTTCTCTTTAACTACCCTTTAACTCCACAACAAGTGGAGCTTGCGAAACTTATATTTGGTAATTTCTGTGCAAAATTAGCACTTTAAACAGACAATTTCATCATGATTTTTTCTTTTTTCATTCACGCTATTGTTTTTTTTACGAATGTTACTCACTAAGGCGTCTTAAAAGATTAGCCTGAGCTCTGCGTAACTATTTACCAAACACGAAACACACGAAACGAACGGAATTTTCGGAATGCGTCAGCAACTTTTCGTTGATTTTGTCTTTTTTCATTACGATTATCGTCCATTTCACACCAATTGAAACGAACATATAAGGAAAAACACTACATTTGCATAAATATTGCACGCATAAATTAATTTATAATGAACAAGACACTTGTATTATCAGCTGCCATGATTTGCGCAACATCCGCAATGGCTCAAAAGCTGCCATGCAGCATCGATGAGATAAACGCCGTACTGGATGAGTACGATAAGCCAATAACATCACTCAGCCAGTATCTTCTTATGGATGTCAACGACGACGGCGTGAAAGACATCATAGTGCGCGACTGCGACAAGACATACGCCAGCTATGCCGTGCTGCTCTGCAAAGACGGCAAACTTGAAATGGAACATTTCGCCTACGACGGATATGAGACTCTTGGCGTCGCCAAAGGAGGATATTCCGTATATATGCACGACGACCACGGAGGTTCGTCAGGACGCACACTTGACATCTCATTCACCCTCTACAAGAAAGGCAAAGCCGCACTCAAAGGCAACCAGATCTCTACGATGTATTACGAAGGTGAGGATGGAGAGGAGACAGATGAATCGTCTTACAGCATCAACGACAAAGAGACTGACGAGAAGACCTTCCACAAGTATTATCCTAACGACGTAACATGGTTCTACGAAATCACCGAAGGCTGGCGAATGGTAAAGAACAATCAGAAAGTCACCTACTATTCGTCTGAGGATTATTACTGCTATGATGGCGAGATAGGCTCCTACCCTGTCATGCTGTATTTTGAGAGAGACAAGTGCAACGGCTTCTATTTCTACAAGAGCCGCCCTGAGTCGCTCTTCACTCTCAAATGCGAAAGCCGCAAGAAGAATGCTGACAATGACGAGAACATTGTGGTGAAAGAGTTTCTCCCTGACGGCAAGCAAACTGGCACTTTCACAGGCACCTACCGCCAAGGTTCATCTTTCAGCGGCACTTTCGTGAACTCCACCAACCAAAGCTTTGAGTTCAGCCTATATTACAGATAAGCATCGACAGCCCCCCCTCTAACTCCCCTAAGGGGAGAATGCCATCCGTATGGGCAGCGCAATGAAACACTTTTATACGCAAGCGCCATTTAATAACCCAAATCCCCCTCTACCTGATTGAGCAGAGGGGGATTTTTTGTGTGCGCTTTGCGCCAGTCAGAAAACCTATTGCCTATTTGCTGACGATATCGATGAGAGCAGAGGCATCAGAGATGTTGATGATGCCATCGGCATTGATATCGGCAGCGTTGTATTCATCAGCATTTTTGCCAAGGATGATGTTGACAAGCAAATTCACGTCTGTGATATTCACATCGCCATCGTGATTCACATCGCCAACAGCATAGATATTCATCTCGCTACCGTAATAGACAAGTCGGAAATTATCCCACAATGTCCAGTCTGTGCCAAGATGCTCTATCTTCTTCACACCAATCTTCAGAGTGCCGCCAACAACCTCAACGAAAAGTTCATTGTCGTAGAGCCCCTTGTTGAAGGCTGCTGTAGCATCGCCTTGACTGAAAGGCATCGCTCCGCCATTTGCGGAAACTGAAGCCTCATCGGCGATTGACATGAGAGGCACCTTTGTGTCGTTGGCGTAGAGATAAGAGTTTATCTTCTCTGTGCCATCAGCATGAGCGGCAGCTGCCACATCGTTAGTATTGTCTGTTGTGTTGTTGTAGCGGTAGAAGCCCTGTGCAGAGAGCTTATAGACGCCGTCAGGCAGACCTGTGAGAGTCTGATAGCTGTCAAACACATTTGTGTTGCCACCCCACTTCTCAGCATTCATATTCGTATCTGCGCCGCCCTTTCCTGGCTTGTCGCCAAGCCACTCGTCGAAATATGTGTTGTTGCGGCTGAAATTAGCGTCGGAGATGAGGAATGTCATATCTGCAGGGTTGTCCTCTGTGGCAGACGAAGCAGCATTTATGAGTTCGGCTTTAGTCACGAAACGCCATTGTGCAGCGGCTGTCGCCTCATCGGAGTTGAAATTGACAATGCCGCTTGCATCGGCTGCGAGATACTTGCCTCCATTCATGATTGTGAAGACACCCTCGCCAGCCCTCTCTATCGTGTGGTCGGCAGCAGGAGAGTCAGTATATACGTTAGTGCCTCCACCGAGGTAATGGCTGTCGCCTCCGTTGGAGATGTGAGTGTCGATGGTGTATGACCCATCTTCCTTCATTGCCAGAGTGTGAAGCTGGCCATAGGAAGTGACGGAAGCCTTCGTGCCGTAAGAGTTGGCACCGTTGAGGTACTTACCTGTAGCTACGTTGACGATGAAATAGTCGCCATCCTTGACAGGTATAATCTTGCCCATATATGTGAGTCGGAAATTATCCCATACTGTCCAGTCTGTGCCAAGATGCTCAATCTTCTTCACACCAATCTTCAGAGTGCCGCCCACAACCTCAACGATAAGCTCATTGTTGTAGAGCCCTTTGTTGAAGGCTGCTGTAGCATCGCCTTGACTGAAAGGCATCGCTCCGCCATTTGCGGAAACTGAAGCCTCATCGGCGATTGACATGAGAGGCACCTTTGTGTCGTTGGCGTAGAGATAAGAGTTTATCTTCTCTGTGCCATCAGCATGAGCGGCAGCTGCCACATCGTTAGTATTGTCTGTTGTGTTGTTGTAGCGGTAGAAGCCCTGTGCAGAGAGCTTATAGACGCCGTCAGGCAGACCTGTGAGAGTCTGATAGCTGTCAAACACATTTGTGTTGCCACCCCACTTCTCAGCATTCATATTCGTATCTGCGCCGCCCTTTCCTGGCTTGTCGCCAAGCCACTCGTCGAAATATGTGTTGTTGCGGCTGAAATTAGCGTCGGAGATGAGGAATGTCATATCTGCAGGGTTGTCCTCTGTGGCAGACGAAGCAGCATTTATGAGTTCGGCTTTAGTCACGAAACGCCATTGTGCTGCGGCTGTCGCCTCATCAGCGTTGAAGTTGACAATGCCGCTTGCATCGGCAGAGAGATACTTGCCTCCATTCATGATTGTGAAGACACCCTCTCCCACCTTCTCTATCGTGTGGTCGGCAGCAGGAGAGTCGATAAAGGTGTTTGTTCCTCCACCGAGGTAGTGGCTGTCGCCTCCGTTGGAGATGTGAGAGTCGATGGTGCATGTGCCGTCTTTCTTAGCAGCCAGAGTGTGAAGCTGGCCGTAGGAAGTGAGAGAAGCCTTCGTGCCGTAAGAGTTGGCTCCATTGAGGTACAGCCCTGTTGCCACGTTGACGATGAAGTAGTCGCCTGGTTCAACGACAGGAGGCACGACCTCCTCCATCTGCTGCGAAGCCTTGATGGCAGCAAGATAGTCGTTGATGGCATAGGCATAGCTGTCGGCGTTGGCCTCACAGCTGTGCGCCACCCCACTGGCAGCTTCGAGTGCAGTATGGTCAACATTGCGCGCCATCTCCACTTCGGCGAGTTCGTCGAGGTATGCTATGGCGTTGGTGTAGTGTGTGAGATCGGAAGGCACACCATGATATGTGATGGTGAAATTGTCAGCTGTCATCCAGTTGGCTGCACCCGATGTCTTAATACCTATGCGCAGCTGTCCGTTTGTCACAAGGATGTCATCCACTTCTGTCAAAGCATCGCTGCCATTGCCAACAGGCATCTGCTGTTCGAAACTCCTATAAGTGTCTGCATAGAGCGCAGAGTTGCCGTTTTCTGCCTGATGAGTCACAGCAGTAAGAGTGTATAAGCCGTTTGGCACAGAGATGTCCTGATAGTAGTCGGCGTTGAGGTCGGATGTCCAATGCCATGCTTCAAGGCGTGTGTCGCCTGTTCCTTCTGTGTAGTGGCCATTGCCCGTCACATGCTCGTTCACCTTCCATCCTTCAGGGAGGAGGGTGTTGGTGTTACCTGTCTGTGTGATTGTTGGGTTTATGATGAGCCCTGTCATGTCTTTATCCTCTGTCTGTTCATCAGCAGGGATGATGACTGTTTCGTTCCCGTACACTCGTCTCACGTTGTCAGCATCCATCGCAAAGTTATAGATGCGCACATCGTCGATATTGCCGTCAAGAAGACCGTCAGCATTGAACATTGAGCGAGCAAGGTAGCAGAGGGATGCGTCGATGTCGCTTGGCTTGATGGTGAACTCTTTTGTGCCTACAAGATTGCCGTTAATGTAAAGAGCAGATTCGTTCTCGCCAATAGACACCGCCACATGAGTCCATTCCTGGGTTGGTATTGCACTATTGCCGCTGAGCACCTCTTCGCCATTACCGTTGCACATCACAAAACGCATATTTCCGTCACCACCCCTTGGGGTGAAGAACATGTAATGCCGCTCGTCATTGCCGAAGTCGAAGAGACGCTCCCAATTACTGTCGGAACGCATATACACCCACATCGCTATGGTCATCTTGTCGTTAGCTGCCACCGAGTAAGGAAGCATGGCATAGCCGTTGCCGCCGAAGGAGAAAGAATTGCCACCTGTCTTGTATATTCCTCCGTTATAGGAACCGCCAAAGAAATTTGGATGGAGCTTGCTGTCTGAAGCATCAGTCAAGACATTCTCGAAGTCGAGATGCATGATGAGTGCGTTATTGCCTTTCTGCGCACCGCCTATTGAGGCGCTTGCCACAGAGCGGTTACCTGAATAGTCAACAGCCATAACCTTATATGTGTAGAACTTGTCCGGCAAAGCTGTGTTGTCGGTGAATGTCTCACCTGTCACATTACGCCCTATGGTGTTCCATTCGCCAGCATCGGAACGCAGGATGGTGTAGGTGACATTCGCCTCCGACACAGGGTTCCAGCTTAAGGTGACTGAGGCAGGGTTGGCTTTTGACTTCAACCCTGTAGGTGCAGCTGGCGCTGTTGTCTCTGCCACTGCGTCAATAGGCATGAGTCGCCACAGGTATTTCTGGAGCTGCTCATCGGAAGTATCAGATGTTGGCGCATACTCCACGCTGATGCTGCCGTTGTTGTTGAAGAGATATTTATTTGAACGTCGAGCCATGATATAGTAATATCCGTCTTTAGCATAGCGCAGATACCATTGTTCAAGGGCGTCATGTTTGGCGTTGTATGTCAACACCTTTGTGCCTGCCTCGAGTCTTCCGTCGCGGAGATTGAGATGCTGATTGGCATCTCCATAGTTGTCGATAAACCAGTAAGAGCAATCGCCGCCGCCCCTGAGTGAATTGTCGGGGTAGATATGCCATCGCTGAGCATTGCTGTTTGTCTGCGCCTCGCATGTCACATCGTTAGGTGTGCCCTTTGATGTGATGAGTCGTTTGTCGGCTGCGCTCATTATCTGATAGTCGCCGTTTGGATGGAAAGGAGCCACATCTGCTCCGTATGTGATGTCGAAGACGAGTTCGGCGTTCACCTGTCCTTTCTGGTATCCTGTGCCGCCAGGTATCTCAAATGCCCACTGGCGTGTAGGACCCATGCCATTGAAGAAGACATCCTGTCCTTTCGACACAAACTGGTAGTTAGTGGTGTTTGCCTGTCGCTCGGAGGTGCCGATAAATCCGTGCACACTTCCCTCTTTGTCATTGCGATAGACAGCGGCGGATGTCCATCGTCCTCTATCCTCACCATATCCCACTCTCACACCCTCGTTGGAGTCTATCATAAACTGTCCGCGCGCCTTGCCGTCGAAAGCCCACCAGATGCCGTTCTGCATTCCGTATTCTGCTCCGACTATGGCTTCGCCCACATTGTGAAGCTCATCAGCTGTGGCAACCTTGCCGTCTTGCCTCATCCGCTCAAAGAAGCCTGCATAGCCATCGAAGGAGCCTGCCAGCTGATGGGTGTTGCCCTCATCGAGGTAGCTTGCCAGGCTGCGGTATTCGTACCATGGGAGTGCCTCGTCGCAGTTCAAGGTGTTTGGGCCGCAGATGCGCACATTCTTGCCCGCTCCAGTAGAGAAGAAAGCGTCGGCGCGCAAAGCTTTGACGATAGAGAGGAAGTCACGCTTGCCAAAGGCTGTATTTTTTGTGCCCGGATTGCCATCATAATACTGATTCCATCCGTAGTCTGGCTCATTGAAAGGCGACACGCTGACAACTTCAAGACCTTGCGCCTGAGCATATTTCACTGATGCCTTGATGAGCGACACCCATGCGGCAGTCTTCTGCGATGTAATTGTCGAACGGTAATTGCTAACTCCCACAGTATCTTCTTTCTCGCCATAATTGCCATCCTTATCAAGGGCGCGGGTGAGCACTTCATGGTCACAGTTTATAGCTACTTTTTTCGTGCCTGTCCACTTTATTCGGTCGATGCGCTGCTTAAGTTTCTTCGCCATATTAGAGGGAAGGCCGAAATTGCCGTCACCTAAGTCCTGGCCCACTTTTTCATAAGGCTGGAATGAGATGCGTCCTGTGGTGAAGTTCTCTCCGAAATGGGCTATACCCCACTTCACATTATACTCATCATCCCAGGCGGTATCCATACCCCAGTCAACGGGCAATGCTTTACCGCTGCTTTTCACATCAAAAACTACTGAGTTGTCTGCCTTCTTCGTCGGATTCATCCAGTCGGAAGACGTTTGCGCATCCGCAACAGCCGCTACAGCCATAGCTGCAGAAATAGTTAGTAAAGTCTTTTTATTCATCTAAAAAGGGAACTTGTTGTAGTTAGTTATTCGTTGATATTGTTGTATAAAGATAGCCTTTTTCTACAACATACGAGATGAGAATGCGGTCAGACATCTCATTTTATCACTCCGCCACACGTACGTAAACTGCACTTCTAAACGTTTGCAATATAGAGTTTGCAATATGGCACATTTTTCTTGCAATCACACATCTACTAAAAACCCTTACGGAGTACATCATCTTCGGCTCTGCTTTCAAGAATCAAGTGAAGAAATAGAGCTTTATATTCACTAAGCGTGAATGCTGTCATGCAGTTGGCGTGAATGACATTATGCACACGGCATGAATAACATTATTCACTTGAACTGAATGACAGCATTCACTTAGCGAGACATTTTTGTACTGACGATTACAACAAAAATAGAAGTGCACCTCAGGTGTAAGGTACTGATTGTAGTGTTTGTAAAGTACAGATTGTAGTGCTCATGTTGACACTTGCCCTTCAATGCGTCCTGAGTTAGTTGACAGCGCCCTGCGGTTAGCGCTAAAAAAGTTGACACCTGCGGAAATGAATTTTGCGACTAACTCGTCACTCGTCACAATCCGTCCGTAAACGACTGAAATTAAAGCCCTTAGCACCGTGACGAGTCATTCGCGACTCGTCACACACTCGTCACACTCGTACGGATGTGATTTACAGAAAGTTAAAGGGTGTTTGTGACGAGTGATGAGTGTTTTTAAAAAGATCAACCCCTGCCCTCCCTGTGAGGGAGGGGGTGCCATGCGGATGGGATGTGCAATGCAAAATGTCACTAATTAAGGAGTCTTATAGGGGGCCATGCACTACCGAGCGTAGCGGATAATAACCAATGTCGATACCTAACGGCAAAACGGGCTGAAAGCC
>JAKSLL010000039.1 GCA_024401215.1 Bacteroidaceae bacterium | reverse complement strand
TGTTCTGTGGCAGGACATCCTTCAGGTATTCATAGATGCCATCACGTTTAGAACCTTCCTCACCTGCATTTTTGAGGTACTGAAGAATCATCTGTATCAGTTTTTGTTTTTCCAGACCTTTGCTCTTGGTGTATTCTGGAACCTGCTTTGTTTTACGGGCGACATCAAGAGATATATAATACTGATCGTCCTGTACTTCGATCAATCCACGTGAAAGAAGATTCTGAGCATCAACATCATTTAATTGATGTCCTTTCTGGACAGCATCCAACAAGAGGCAGTCCTCAAAGGAAAGATCCTTATTCTCTTTCAGCAGTTTGGTGTATTTCTCGTTGATAGCATTTCCGTACAGACGTACAGCCACTTCCTTCTTGGCTGCATCTATCTCATAATCCGGCATAGGGAATCTGCGCTCCCATTGCTGATTGAATATCTTGCGAATACCACGGCCAACAATCTCCAGAGTCTTGTCATGCACGCCAATCAAGAGGAAACCACCCTCCATGTTGGCAATAGCCGACACGTAGGATATAACATCATCCTTCTCGTCCCCACAGAACGAGTTCTTCAGATTCTTAAATTCCTTCCACTCACACCGAGCATTCTCCTGTGGGTACTCGTGGAGCAGGTATTGTTGAAGTTCGAGTTCGAACATATAGCCAATCATTTTATTATCTCCCAGTGGCCACCATTATCACCACCTACACGTTGAACTATGTGATTCATTGCTTTAAGGTCGCGCTGAATCGTCTTAATTGTCACCCCTGTTTTCAGAGACATTTGTTCTTGGGATATTGTTGAGTTCTCTTTTATCAGATTAAGAATAACTCGTTGTCGTTCAGTTAAATCCGCACATTTGTTTTCTAGGACATTTTCTAGGACATTTTCTAGGACATTTTCTGCTTCCACATCCCTTTCCTTACCGATTTTCCTCAGGTATGCATCTTCATCGATGAAGGCTTCATGTATCTTGATCGTTGCAAGAAAATACTGATTGTGCTCGTCTGTCTCGAATTCTGGCAACGGAGAGTCATTGTTCTTCAACGCCCGATAAATCTTTGGGAAGCCCGTAGAGCGCCCCTCTGTTATGTGCAACTCCTTCAGGAAATCGCCAATACGCCTGTTCCTGTACGAACGATTAATGACCTTCTCCTTCTGCAAATCAGCATTCGTGATAGGAGGAGTAGGTCCTGCCAGATTGTAAACCTCTATGCTGTCCTTGTTGATACGGATCTCAATAGGGTTTCGGTCATCCCACGACTTGTGGAATATAGCATTCGCCACCACTTCTTCCAAGGCTTGATACGGATAGTTCCATACACGCACAGCCTCAGACTCGCCCTTTACCTTCATCACCTTCTCCACGAGCATCTCGTTGAGGTAACGCATAGCCTCCTCGTACTGCAAATGTATGGGACCATGCAGCACCTTTTCATCAAAATGATCGCCCACATCATCATGGAAGTGCACAATCTCAATCCTTGCGTAAGGGATGTAATCCTCTGCTTTTCGCGAGAAGAACAACAAACCAACATTCTTGGGCTTGAAGAACTCTGTTGAACCGCTGGCAATGTGCATCGAACGACAAATCTCTTCCATCGACATGCGTTCAAGGTCGCTCTCCGTAATGCTGCTGCCAACACGGTTCAGGTAGTCGCCAATCAGCAACTTGCTCATATCCGTAATGGAAGCCTGATGACAGATGCGGTCATCAAACGGAACCTTGGCAGCAAGTGAAATGAGTTGTTGTTCTTCCACTTCATTCGCCTGACGAGTCACCGATGTCTGACGCACATAATACACCTTTCCCCTCTGCTCTTCCGACTTACCGAGGTGAATCGGGCATTTGTAAGGGCGTGTGTCACCTCCAGGAACATAAATCACTAGGATCATCTTGCCCATGTACTCCACAGGTTCGGAAACGATGGTCACATACGGTTCCACCTTGAACGTGAGTTTCACCAGTTCCTTCTGTATATCATCAAGTGCATGTAGGTTCACCCCTACAGGTGGCAGCACAGGAACACCATCTTGTTCCTTTACCCCAACCACAATGTAACCACCGCCCCAGTTGTGTATGTCGTTGGCAAAGGCGCACATAGAGTGTATCACGTCCTCGGGATTCCATCCTTCCTTGAAGTCCAGACGTTCCCATTCCACGATGTTGCCTTCCAGCAACTGCTTTATGCTTATTGGTAATGCCATAATATTTCTTCTTTATAGTTTTTTTGACTGCAAGTTCTTTTACAAGTTTAAGTTCTTGACTCTACTACAAAAAGTCCATTTTGGACGATTTACCATTGTAAGATAATTGTATATGCCATAGCAAAATGACGATTTTGGACTTTTTGTAGTGGACTCAGTTCTTGAATTGATCAATTGTTCTTTGTAAATTATTTGGCTATCATTAAAATGTTATGTTTATATCATATTGATCGGTGGTTAGTAAAGCAATAGCGTCATATTGTTGAATTCCATATTAGCTACATGAATAACTAAGAGAGAAATCCATCATAGCCATTGAATAATCATCGTTTGCTATCAGCTTCTGATTCAAAAGCATATTTATATGCCTCTTGAAATTTAGGTTGTGGGATATGCTGTTGAGCAATGGATTTATGATAAGACTAAAGCTACCTGTTTTTCGATTCTGAGCACTTAGAATGAAGTTCTCATTCTTTGTTCTTGATTCAATGGCTGTTTTCAATTCTTTACTATAAATGTTGTCGTTTGCAATATAGTATGATGCCAGAATATAATGTGCCAACGCATCGCTACAGATAAAAACAACATCATCTGTTTCGATACTGAAAGTACCACATTTAAAGCCTTTAGGATTCAACTCATCTTTGCAATTGATTAGATAAGGCGCAGAATTAAAATCAACCAGTGCTCCAAAACTATGTTCTAACAATCCAGTTTTGCGATTATAATGGAATACCACGCTATCACCATAAGCCATCCAATGTACTTTCTCATTGGCATACCAGGCACATGCGAGTGTTGCAAAAGAACCCTCGTCGTAGAATTTATCCAAGAACATGCCACCAATCTTTTTAGCTTCATCCTCACAGCAGAGATAGAAGGGCTCCCATATAGATTCAATCCATGAGTCTAACTGGTCAAACGAAGTAATTGGTGTTAGCGGAAGCTTGTTTACCAGATACTCAGACCATCGTTCCGCAAACACACCACCGCCTCCTGCACCATCTGAAACTGCTATGAGATTTCCTTTCGCTATTGCAGAGTCTTCATTGACAGATGGTTCAAGGATCTTGCCTATTGACGATACTTTGAGTTTATACATTTGCTTTTGAAATATTAGTAGGTGTACCGATGTCCATTAACTGAATAAGAGTAGTCATGTCCGCATTTACAGCCATCGCTGAATGACGATCTTTTCTATCGTCATTGAGATAAGTTGAAATATCATCATTATATCTTAATGGCAACAGACTTGACATGTCAAACAGAATTTTGCCATAAGAGTTCTCACCCAGTTCGGCTTTGGAAATTGGGAATGCCACTACGTTATCCCCGTTTCCTGGTACGATATGAATATTGAACAACAAGACGTTACCATCATTCGTAAACATGGACTTTATCTCATTGGCTTTCTGAGTAACAGACTCCACTGTTGCACCATTAAAAATGCCGTCCGTTATGTTAATGATAGTAGGAGGGTAACAATCTTGGTTTTGATGTTTCATCATCCAATCATCAAGAAGTTCTCTTGCTTTATCAAGAGCATTATGAACAAAAGTACTCTTTCCATCGCATCTTGCTTCAATCCATTGAACCTTCTCTACCTCTTTTACAACAACTCCTCTACGAGTTCTTTTTTCTTCACGAGTAATTATCTTTTTATATGGATGATCACGTAATTCTTCTGGAATAACAAAGGATTTGCCTTCAAGCTCTCCCTGCCAACCGAAATAGGATTCTCTTCCATATCCGATAACAGCTATGTCATAATAATTTCTAACCTCTGTTGACTTTATACAGCGTAAAACGAGCTCATTTATTGTTCTATTAACAATTCTTGCTGCAGCTTCAGCCAATGTCATTTCTTCGCCAAACAAACTTGTTTTGTTTCGCATTGAAATAGATTGGTCTATCAAGAAGATGAACGCAGTTGGATTGCTTCGTGAGATTTGCGCAGTATAGGCTTCCTTGCCAAGTAACTGATTTGGTTTCGATGGAAGAGGAATACCAAAGTTCGATATATTAGTAATTGCTTCCAACGGAATAAAATTCTTTACGAGAACTTCTGCTTGAAAGTATTTTTGTTCATCTTCAGGCAAATCAAAATGTTTTCTCACTTTTAAAGCGGAAAAATGTATATTGTTTAATGCCGACAGGGAACTACCGACCTGAGCGCCATCGCGAGTGGCATTACGATCTGCATATTTTGTATGCTCCCATCCGACAACCGCTGGATCAATTTCCAAAATCACAGGATTTGATATTCTTCCATCCTTCATTGCAACGAACATCATTGGATGCTGTCGGGTAAAACTTACACGGACATAGTTCTGTAAGCCATCACGTAAATCTAACTGACGTGACAGCTCTCCACCTCCAGGTTTTCTGATAGTTATACCTCTTTCCTTGCAATCCATCCATGAGTATAGACCTCCGTTCTTTATAATGGACTCCAGATTATCTCTATCCGTAAAGTGATATAATTTGTTTATACCATTTTTCTTTAGAACGTCTAAAAAATCTTGATAGTTTTGTTTTGTTGCCATATGTTAGTCATTAAATAATGTCAATTGTATATTATCTAAAGATGTGCTCTCTTCTTTTTTGCTACCAAAAGGGTATAGTCCTTCGACATACGCTTTTATAAGAAAAGCATGAGAAAGTGGTTTTGAAGGGTCATCCACATCACAATTTGTTGCATAGTCAAGTAGTACGATTGTCTTCGTCTTACTCGCTTCACGCAAACGTTCAATTATGTTTTGAACCTTATTTTCAAGTACCCATTTGTACGAAGGAAGGTAGATTTGATGTCTTGCTTCTAAGTAGCCAAGCAGTTCACTCCCATTCACCCCTTTCCTATGTCCTATAGGCTTTCCGTATTTTCGTACAGTTCTTTTAAGACCTGCCATTGTTGTATTTGTGAATAGCGATGTGTCAACATCACAAGTTTCAAATACCTTTAACCCTTGCCAAATGGCTTCTACACAAGATGCAGTTACTCCATCAGAAAATGGCACGGGGATATTTCCGTGAGGATAAAAAGGACTAAGTTTTACGAGGCCGTCTTCCGCTTGGCTCGTAACATCAGCAATAATTGAGTTGGGATATTTCTTTTGAAGAGATTCCAACTTTTTTCTATGGGATTCTATAATTATCATAGGTATTCCTCTTTTAAAATTGGATTATAGAAAATTATCAAATATAATACTGTGTTAATTATTAGCTCTTTAAGCCCTAAATCATACGGGGGAAACGAACTCCCCAATAACCCATTCAAGAAATCTGTTATTCCAGAAAAAGCAAACGGAATCGTTATTAATGGCAAAAACATCTTGGTAACTATAGATACAGTATATTGACGTTTTGCTTTATGGGAATACATGGAATATTTATCTTTCAAAATAGGCTTGACTAAAAGTGTACTACAACAAGTAAGAACAGAGATTATTACATTGGTCATTACCAAATCATCATGTAAAACAAAAAATCTGTATAAAGCATAAATCATTCCTAATAGAACTATTAGGTTGACTAAAATCATGTTATATAAACGCGAGTCTTTAAAGTCTTTTGAATAGTTGTAATTATATTCGTCCTCGCTTATTCTGTTTATGAATTTCTCTCTATTACTTTCGTATTTCCTATTTCTTAAATCGAAAACCAAAGTGTCATAATCGTACATTTCATCAACAAATGTACGGAGGAATATTTGGCTTGTAACAAAAAACATGAACCAGATTAGGGCGGTAATATACCACGGTTCATTATAAATGGGAATATTAATCCAACTTATGTTGTTGTTTACAATCTCCCTCATGATGTCTGACATAAACAAAACTGGTAAAAAAGTGGCGATTGACCCTAAACAACCAAACGCAATATGGTCATCATCAGAAAGTCTTAATCTTGATGTTTTGTCTGGTCTTAAAGAAGCCACTGTAAACATTATCATATAGTGAACAACACTAGCCACCAACGTGAATAATGATACACCTAATATAGTCCATTGGGTACAGGTCACCAAAATAAAAGGCATGAAAATTGAAATTACGCTACAAAAAGAAGCATAATTAATAAGATTTTTCTCAAGTTTGCCATTAGGACCTTCATGAATTCGAAGATAATGAGTTGTTTCCCTGCTCAACTCCTTTTTAAAAAGATATATCAACTCTTCTTTTTTGAATGTGATAGATCTCAAATGTTGTTTTAAACATAGGACGAATGTACTTAGGTCGTACTCCCATGAAGAACATTTGTTCACACTCTTAAAAAGAGAACTATTTTCAATATCCTTGAAGTCTTCTTTTTTAAAGAACCAGTTATATGCGTAAAAGTATTTTGCCCTGCATCTTGAAACAGTTTCGAATTTATAAATCAAAGAGATCCACAACGAAACCAATGCAAAATTATCAATGTTATCTTCAAATTTTGCACATGGAACCACAGGGTTATAGAAATTTTCGTCTTTCAAGTTGCTTATAAATGATGGTATATCAGTCTCATTTTTGAAAATAACATTATCGTAATCAACTAACTTGATATTATTATCTGAAGTAATCAATATATTTTGAGGTGATAAGTCACCATGAGAAAAATTCTGTTCAAGCAACCAACTTGACATTTTAGAAAAATTTCTTATTACTTTTTCATAGTTTTCTTTCGAGAGATCGTTTTTATATAGAAACTTATACAAAGTATCTCCTTCAATCCAGTCCATTAGAATAACCGGATAGGAAGAATTTTCTTCTCCGATGATTTTATTGAAATAGTTTGAATCTATAGCATTGTTTATCACTTGAAATTTAACAAGGTACTTAGACTTTTGGTCTTTTATCTTTTGACTTACAGACTGCAGTCTATTATATATTCTACTATCTATATTTGTATAACATTTCAATGCATAGTATTTTTTGCTCATTCTATCATACATTTTAAACACGATAGAATTAGCTCCTTTTATATGTAATACTTGATTGTTGACAATAATAGGTTCAAGATTTTTTGCATTGCCTAAACTATAGACATAGTTTTGCATTGCTTCAATATATACTTCAGGAGAAGGTAAAATTGTGTATCCTTTTTTATTGATGGTTATATTATTAGCTAAGATTCTTCTAATTTCACCTATGACTGATGAGTTGAGCTTTTTACCTTCGCAAAGTAATATTAAGATTTCTGCCAATCTCATTATTTTACCATCGTTACTGAAGGTATTCTGGATGTATCGGTATATATCACAATTTTGAAAGTCATAATAATCACTTACCGAAAACAGTAATCGATCTGAAGATGAAAATTTCATCAAATTCATACTGTCATATGCAATGAGAGCTAACGATGAGTAAATAGAGATCAATGAAAACACATCCATATCCTCGTCAAACTTCTCGAACTCTTTATGAGGATTTCGGAAATCGGGGCTTCCATATTCTCTTGCGTTTTCGCCATGCATAGAAGGAACATACATTCCATCATAGTCAACTAACACAATTTTACCAGCCTGATTGATGAGAATGTTGTCAGGCTTAAGATCACCATGCGCAAATGGCTGGTCTAACATCCAAATCAGGAAATCTTTAAACTCGAGTAACAAAGAACACAATTCTTGTTTGTTGTAAAGTATGCTATTTATATAGTTTGTAAGATTAGTTCCTGTTACCCAATCCATCAACACTATTGGATATACATCGTTAGAAGCAACTGAAGTATCAACAAACAATTCATCTTCACAATATTGAAAATTCACCAAATATTGCGAGTTGATTCCCTTTAGAAAATCTGAGATTCTTTTATAAGAACGAGATCTTCCTTCTTGATCTTTGGTAAAACACTTTACCGCATATTCCTTTTTTGTTCTCTCATCCCGCATTTTAAAGACAACAGCAAAATTGCCACTGCTCATTATTGGATTGCCTTCATGATCAAGAACAGGACGCAAATGAGTGAGCGTAGCAAAATTGTCTTCAGCACACAATATAGAGTCAATATATTCTGATATAAGTGGATAATTCATAGACTACTCAATAATATCTTTGGACATTCTTGCCAATTCGTTTACACCTTCAAAAAAATGATAAATGAACAGCATTGAAGAGCGTAGTGCATCGATGCTAATTCCAGAAGAAAGAATTTTTCCTTTGTTATCTCCTAATTGCCGATTCACAACATGGCAATATCTAAAAGCTGTAGAATCTGGATCATAACTTTCGTATTCAAGTATTAACCTTCTGGCTTTTTTTGTAGTCCCATCAGAAGGTATGTAGGGTGTAAGCATTTCCCACAAATTTTTCAAACCATGTTTTTTCAAATCGTCAATGTTGACACCTGTCTTGAATAATAATATTGATTCCTTCATGGTATTCTCCATGTAGATACGGAAACAATAAAGCGCAGGAAAAATATACGAATCCTTTACCAGATTGTTCTTACAATATTGGCAAACTCCCAATAGGTTAATGGCCACGCTGGCATAACCAATAGAGAATTTTAAAGAATCTAATTCTCCATTGTTAACGATGCTATCAGACGAAGATAATGAAGGTTGAAACATAAAATCTGGAATATTTTCCATTTTTAATGTATCAATATCTTCACAAGAAATATGAAGGACATCTTTTATGATGTTACTCCGCAAGCGTCTCTTGTACCTCTTTAGAAAATGTTTTCTATATTTCTTCATTCTGATTTATTCTTCGTTATAATCAAGTTTGTAGTATGATTGATACTTACCTTTCTTCTTGTATTCAACAACCTTAATTAAGGCCGGTGTTATCTTACCGTCTTTAATATTTGAGGAGTGAGTAATTGCGAATGACACATCTTCAGAAATCGTCTTGCATGAGATATTGAAGATTCTATTCTCATTCTCTGTCTTTACTTTAATGTCACTTATGCAATTTATTTCGTTAATGCTTAATCGGCGTTCACTGAATATTATATATTCACCTTCTCTTTCATCAAAGGTATCAATCACCTCAAGTGATCTGGAGTGTGAATTTTCCTTATTTTGTATATCATTTACTTTGTCTGAAAAATGTTTAGCCAAGAATATATTGCGAGCCTTACTTCTTCTATATAAATTGGCAAGCCACCAACATGCTTCTTTACTGTTAGTTGATGCTTTTGTAAACCAGAATATTGCTTTATCTAAGTCTTGGCGTTGTCCCAATTTGTGCAAAATTCCATTTTCACCGAACACCCCATGGTCATACCAATGTCCCAATATGCATTGAGCATCGGAATTGTTCATATTGGCAGCTTTGGTAAAAAGCCTTAGAGCTTCATTACCATCTCTTGGAACACCCCAACCTTCATTGTAACATTGAGCTAACATTACAATTGCTATAGTGTCTTCTTTCTGTGAAAGGCATTCTTTGAGAAGTTGCACTCCTCTATTATAATCTTGTTTAAATGGGTACCATGCTCTAATCAATTGGACTCCAAGATACAATTTGGCATCATAATAACCGCATTTAGCAGCCTCTTCCAGACACTTAACCTGAGTGTTATAATGTTTATTATTAAGATAATGCATCATATAGATGGCGAAATAGTTTTCTCCGACATCTATACCTTTTTTAATTCTATCATCACATAGCTTGATGTATTCCTCGTACTTATTCTCTTTTTTGTACTTTATAGCTTGTTTAATGATTCCATCTGAATGGTGTGTTGAATTGACATAAGTGTTCGGGGCAGATATTGTCAATCTGCTAAAGCTGTACTCTGACAAGCGTTTATCTGAATAAACTTCCAAAAACAAACTAACCAAAGTGCAAATTTGATTATCTGATAACATCTTGGAAACAATACGGAATGCGCTACTCTCTCCGAGGTCTAAATAGTCCTTTTGGGCAAATAGTAGTCGTTCTCCACCTCTAATATCATTGTATATAGAAGGTGAATTAATAATGGCTTTCAATGATAACAGAATTGAACAAATTGAAAAGTCATCTAAATGTTCATCAAATTCGGTTGCTGTTCTATAAGGATGCTGGTAATCAGGCGAGCCTACTTCTCTCGCCTCTTGACCTTTCATTTCCGGAACATACATTCCATCATAGTCAACCAACACTAATTCTCCATTGTCAGTAACAAGAATGTTATCAGGTTTTAAATCTCCATGTGATATAGGCGCAGAAATCAACCATTTTGATAATTGGTAGAAACGGAAAAACAGAGCGTTCAGTCCTGCATTACTATCAATGTTTTTAGCGATATATTTATCCAGAGTTAATCCGTCCACCCAATCCATAACAAGTACTGGGTAGTCTGTCTCTAAACTTTGTTTAGTATTGACAAATAGCTCATATTCGTAATAATGGACATTCAGTAGATATGGTGACTTTAACCAGTCAAGCTGACGTGAAATCATGCCATAAGACTCGCTTCTTGTTTGTTGGTCTTTAGTGAAGCATTTTACTGCATATTCCTTTCTGCTTTCTACATCTATCATTTTGAACACAACGGCAAAATTGCCACTGCTCATTATAGGATGACCCTCGTCGTCTAAGACAGGACGAAGGTTTATTAGTGTAGCAAAGTTTTCCTCTGCTGACATTATAGAATCAATATATTCAGAGATTAAAGGGTATTTCATAAAACTTTACTTTTAGAAAGGTAAATCATCGGAAGTATCATCACCATCATTCTTAAATGTATAACTCCACGTATGCAAGTTCTTGAATATCAAGGAAAGTTTGTTGGCTTCATCTATAGATTGAGTTCTTGCATCAATTTTCTTTAAGTTTAACGCATACATGAATGCATTCTCATCAATACCGATGATTGTCTTTGGTACTGTAATACTTCTGATATTAGAAAAGGCGAATGCATTAGCTCCTATGTATTTAATTCCATCAGGAATATCAAGATGTTCATCTTTACCCCAGTATGCAATAAGAATTTTATTAACATTGTCATAGAGTACATTGTCTCTAGCATCAAATATATCATTACCGCTCACATGAAATCCTTCATTGAGAATAGAAATGCCAGCAAAAGGGTTGTCACCTATAAATCTAATATTTCCGGAGAGAATAACATGTTTGATATTTAAATAGCCTGAGAAAGCACCGCCCACAATGGCTTCTACTTCCATTGGGATGAATACACTTTCATCCTTTCCAAAGTATCTATAAAGCACTTTTCCGTCTGCAGAATAAAGAGCATTATCTAAAATTTTGAAACTAGAGCTTTTACATACAATGCGTTCCAAACCTTGATTGAAAACATTCTTACCAATGAAACGTATTGATTTAGGCAAGATCAGCTCATCAAAGTAAAAGCTGTCTATTTCATCAAATAAATCATTAAAACCTTCATTACATATAGATTCCGTTCCTTGCTCAATCTCATAGGACTTACAAAGATAATGATTATCTCCATAGTTCAAGAATGATTTTCCATCACTACTATAATATGGTCCTTTAGATTCCTTGTTAAAATCCCTATCTTTAGGATTTACCATCTTCAAATAATCAATCATATCAATGATACGCTTATTGCTTCCATAATATGTAATATCTGATGGATAACAATTAAAGAAGCTATAATCACCAATGAGTAAGACGTTATTAGTAATAACAACAGATTCTATACCATAAGGGAAAGCCCCATTACATACAATAAGAGTATCATCCTTAATTTTATAATGAGTCAATGGTCTTGTTGCTTTAAGCAATCGTGTGAAATCTTTACTATACAAAACGCCAAATTCATCTATAACACCCTCTTCGACATCGGTTTTGCTACAATATAACGATAGATTTAATGAATTAGAAATTTTAAAAAGTCTGGGTAATTCAATAATTGTAGCAGAACAATTTGGAAGTTGATTGAAGAATTTTGATTTTGTTCCGTATGGCACAAACAAGAATTGTATAGGGCTATGCAGTATTGAACTTTCCTGTATCTTTTCAAGAGACGTAGGCAATACAAGAGACTCTAAGTTATTATCATAATAGCCATAATTGTAATCAGTAAATCCGGAAAAAGCATTATCTTGAATTTCTTCTGTTCCTTCTTTGACTACATATGTTTTAACCTTTGGATTATAAAAAAAGCGTTTTAATATTTTGCCATCTCTAGAATAGATAGCATCAATATTTTCTTCCCATTTTTCATCAAATTTACATGAGGCCAATTTGTCACTATCCATATACGGCTGCCTAATTGTATTATAGCTCAGATTTTTCGCATACCATTCCCATGGTTCTTCTCCAGGGTATTGTTTTGATGGTATACTAAAAGTAAATAAGTTATAATCCGCATTGAGGTTTTTATTTGCCATAGTCAACATGAAGATACCAATTGACCTTGCGATTTCGACATTAGAAGAGCATGAAAATATATGCTTAAAGACCTCACTCTTAGAAATATCAAGAATGTCAATTTCTTTCCACAAGAGAACATCTCCTGTGAAATAATCGTATAACACGTCTGGATTTGCAGCGATCATATACAAAGACAGATTTATTGAAGCAAGTGCAAAGTCATCAATGTTTCTGTCATAGATAGCACCGCTGGATGAAGGATGTCTATATAAAGGTGTACCTGTCTCACGAAAGTTCTGTCCTTTCATCGATGGAAAGTACATTCCATCATAATCAACGAGAGTAAACTGCCCATCATTATCAACGAGAATATTTTCTGGTTTTATATCACCATGTGCAAACTCTTGACTTACAAGCCATTTTGCAAATCTAGAGAATCTATATGCGAGTTCTGATAAATCATCAGGCTCATAGTAGATTGACAAAAGGTAGTCATACAGGTTTTTACCCTCTTTCCAATCCATCACCACCACTGGAAACTCTGAGTTCCCACCTTTAGGTGTATCTACAAAAAGTTCTTTTTCTAAATATTCGACTTTCAGCAAATAATTTGAAGACAAATAACTCAGTTCACGAGCTATCACTGCATATGCATCGCTTCTGCCATCTTGTTCCTTTGTAAAACACTTTACCGCATATAATTTTCCCGTATAAATGTCTTTCATTTTGAAAACTACAGAAAAATTGCCACTACTGATAATTGGATGTCCCTTGTCATCCAAAACAGGACGAAGATTTCTTAGCGTTGCGAAATTGTCTTCTGCAGAGATTATGGATTCTAAATATTCTGATATTATTGGGTATTGCATGTGATAATATTTAAGTGACAAAGGACTTTAAGGGCTTCTGAAATCATCTGATGTCTTTTGCTTTTGCAAATAACAAATGAAAACGAAATATTGGAAAAACTTTCTATTAGTCTTATATTATAATCCGCCATATAATAATTAATTGGATAGGATTCGTTAGCATGAACGAACGACATATCGACCATCCTTATTGAGCAGGATGTCGAGATTCACATCCGACAATTCATCGGGCAAGAGTCCCTCTTGGACGCACTCTTCGTATGGAGCATACCCAACAGTCTCTCGCACATACCTAAGCACTTCATCAAACGTGAAGTACTCTGGCAGTTCAAAGCCATGATACTGCTCGGATTTTATGAAGAAGTCCATCGCTTCCTCATGATTCAGGGATAATATGTTCTTTGCTGTTTTAGCTTTTGGTTTCAATTGAAGGTTGGCATGATAGACTTTTCTTCGTTAAGAATTGTCATATTTTGGACATAAAATTACTAATAAATAATGTAAACACGTTCAAATGGAGTGAGAAATTTTGAGATTTCATGATTTTTTAACCAAAAAAGCAACTATAAATAGCATTTCTACCCATGCGGATGAATGCCATTCTTGAACTGATGCGTGATGCTGCCAGTTTGCCTTCATTTACCAATTTGTAAATGTACTGGCGAGAGCATCCCATAAGGATGGCTGCTTTTGAAAAGGTAAGGTATTCCTGGCTCTGCACATCAATGACAGGTTCAACGGCATTGATGAAGTCACGTTGCTTCTTCTTGCGAGCCTCTTTCGCCTTGGTCTGGCATTGCTCTGAGCAATACTTCTGCATTCCGCTTCTTGCAACGAACTCTTTTCCGCAGAATGCGCACTTTCTGATTGTCTTCATTTTGATGCGATTTTGATGGTTTTACACTCGTTTTGTGTATCTCCACCGTTTTGTCAATCATGATGCACTATGTTCAACCTATGTCAACTCATTCCGCATCGTCACGATTTCCGAAGATATGACCGCATCTTTGTCTTCACTTGTTCACTCCTGTCAACCCTTGTCAACTGAGTCCGCAAAGTGACAAAAAAATAGCTCCTCACATTCTCCGCGGTAGAAATACGTTGCAAATTTAAGCGGAAAATCGGGAACCACCAAATATCAGATTTGAAGTGTTAAAATTTAGAAAGTGCTGTATTTCAGTGTTTTATTATTTCTTGGTATCAGTTATTATCAGTTGTTTTGGTGTGGTTACATACATGCATAGAATGCTGATTTCCCGATACTGGTCACGGAGTTGGGGATATCAATGGACGTCAAGCCAGAGCAATAAACAAAAGCTAGTTCCCCAATACTGGTCACGGGGTAGGTGGTGCCGTTGTACACAACCGATTCTGGGATGGAGATGTTGCCAGAGTATATTGTACCATTGGATTTCGTGACTTCTGCCACTTTGGTCTCCTGATTAATGTTGTACCAGATGCCATCAATCTGCACTAGATCTGCCCACGCGAGCATGGGGATGAGTATCAGAAATGCGAGTATAAACTTCTTCATATTGTTTGTGCGTTTTAGTTAATTCTATGAGTTATGGGGCAAAGGTAGACATTTTTTCCATACGCGCAAGCGAAGGGGGGGGGGGAATAAATGATGCGCTATTTTCTTTTGTTTTGTTTGTTCTATTTTGAAACGAAAATAACCGCCCAAACTTGTTGAGCGGCTATAGGGAGTTATATCACTTTGCCCTGTAAGAGAGAAAGTTTTTGTCCGTTTTTGCCCGTTTTTGGTTAACATCCTAGCATACCTGAGTAGCTACGGTTTGATGTGGTCATACAAGTATAGAGAAGAACCTGACAGGAGGAATCCTCATACTTCCATAAGAGTTTGTAATCCGTTGCAAACAAGCATCGCTATGGGCCGAGCAACAAACGCAAAAAGATGTAGTTACATCACAAAATGTTTGTAGGCACGAACTTTTTACGCACTATATGGGTAAATTTCGGGAAATATGCCGTAACTTTGCAGCAGTTAAACCGTTGAAGATTGGTACAGAATAAGCAAACGTATCACAAGAGAATAAACTATCAAACATTTTTTATAATATCTTTGACTATGAATACAATCTACGACTTTACAGTCACCGACAACAAAGGCAATGAGGTAAAACTTGACCAGTACAAGGGCAAGGTTCTGCTTATCGTCAACACCGCCACACATTGCGGTTTTACTCCACAGTACAATGATCTTGACGCACTTTACGACACTTACGCAGACCGGGGATTTGAGATTCTTGATTTCCCTTGCAATCAGTTCGGCGCACAGGCAAAGGGTACTGACGAAGAGATTCAGGAGTTCTGCACACTACGTTACAACACCAAATTCCCTCGTTTCCGCAAGATTGAGGTAAACGGAGAGAATGAATTGCCTCTTTACACATTCCTTAAGCAGAACACAGGCAAGATCAAACGCTTTGACAAGAAGCATCCGTTCATGAGTCTTGTTGTCATGCTTATGGAGAAGACTAACAAGAATAAAAAGGCTGACAATGATATTCGATGGAACTTCACAAAGTTCCTCGTCGATCGTGAAGGTCATGTAATCACTCGTTTTGAGCCAACAGCAACAAAGGAGGTTCTGACACCTGCTATCGAGGAATTACTATAACTTATGCGCTGCGGGAGTTCAAAAACACCGCTGCAGGAGTTGAAAATTACCGCTGCGGAAATTAAAAAATTGCGCAGCGGTAAGTAACCGGCTGACCAAGGGCGGGCGGTTGGTTGGCGCAGCGGGAAGAAATTGAAGGCGGAGCGGGACTTTTTAACTCGCGCAGCAACAGTTCTGTGAGGGCGTGCGATGGTTGTTGTGCTCCCACTCTTGGAATTTTATGTTTTTTACCTTCACAACCTACACACTTGTTGTAACCTATTGTTTGTTAGGTTAATGCGGTATGAAGGTAAGTGTGAAGGTAGGGTGAAGGATGTGAAGGTAAGGCATGAACGACAGAACAGAAAAATGGGCGTATTGTGTAACGTAAAGTACAGAAGTAGAGCAAGATGCAATAAGTGTGATGGATGTGTAGGAGACTTTCTGTTACACTTCATATTTTTGCAAAAACAGCCGTGTTTTTTCAAAAATCGGGGTAAAAAACGAGTAGACCAGCGTTAAAAAGTGTGAAATTCGCGCAGGACAGCGCCGAATTGCCGCTGCTTTTTTCAAAAAATCATGTTATTTTTATCAACTAAAGAACCTTTATAACCATTAAACCCTCATAACCGAATAAGTTGAGCGCCCACGAAACTTGAATTTATCTGCCATTTGCTTGCGCATAATATATAAATAATGTATTTTTGCAACCGAAATGAAATGGAAGGCATGAGACGGAAGGAAAGATACGACAGAATGGTGGCCTACTTTGAGGAGGCGATGCCTGTGGCCGAGACCGAGCTTCACTATGGCAACGCGTTCGAGCTGCTGGTGGCGGTGATACTGAGCGCGCAATGCACAGACAAGCGAGTGAACATGGTCACGCCCCGACTCTTTGAGGACTACCCCACGGCAGAGGCTATGGCCCTGGCGGAACCAGAGGTGATATACGAATACGTAAAGAGCGTGAGCTACCCGAACAATAAGAGTAAGCATCTGGTAAACATGGCACGCATGTTACTGCGTGATTTCCAGGGAGAAGTACCGAGCAAATTGGAGCAGTTGATTAAGTTGCCTGGCGTAGGCCGAAAGACGGCTAACGTGATGCAGAGCGTGGTGTGGGGCAAGGCTGCCATGGCGGTCGACACCCACGTATTCAGGGTGAGCCACCGCATCGGCCTCGTGCCGAAGACATGCACAACGCCGCTGGCCGTCGAACGCGAATTGGTGAAGCACCTGCCGGAGACTGTGATACCCAGGGCGCACCACTGGCTCATCCTCCATGGCAGATACGTTTGCACGGCTCGCAATCCAAAGTGCGGAGAATGCGGCCTCGCCGAGTTTTGCCAGGAATGTGGGCGAAAGGGTAAATAATTCAGGAATTATTTGTCGTGTTCGCAGTTTTTTTGTATCTTTGCGCGGATTTAGATAAACCATTTTTTAAAACTTAATAAAACTATGACAATTAACGAGTACAAGTTTGCCGGCAAGAAGGCAATCGTTCGTGTTGACTTCAACGTGCCCTTGAAGGAGGGCGTTATCACCGATGACACCCGTATCCGCGGTGCAGTTCCCACCCTGAAGCACATCCTGGAGGATGGCGGTGCGCTGATCATCATGTCGCACATGGGTAAGCCCAAGGGCAAGGTTAAGCCCGAGCTCTCACTGGGTCAGATCAAGGATGCCGTAGCTAAGGCTCTGGGCGTGGCTGAGGTTCAGTTCGCTCCCGACTGCGCTAAGGCTCAGGAGGCTGCTGCTAACCTGAAGATGGGTGAGGTTCTGCTTCTGGAGAACCTGCGCTACTATCCCGAGGAGGAGGGCAAGCCCGTTGGCATCGACAAGGAGGATCCCGCTTACGAGGAGGCAAAGAAGGAGATGAAGGGCAAGCAGAAGGAGTTCGCAAAGACTCTGGCAAGCTATGCTGACTGCTACGTGATGGATGCCTTCGGTACCGCTCACCGCAAGCACGCTTCTACCGCTGTCATCGCTGACTACTTCGACGCTGACAACAAGATGCTGGGCTACCTCATGGAGAAGGAGGTTCAGGCTGTTGACAACGTGCTGAACAACATCCAGCGTCCCTTCGTTGCCATCATGGGTGGTTCTAAGGTATCTTCTAAGATCGGTATCATCGAGAACCTGCTCGGCAAGGTTGACAAGCTGATCCTGTGCGGTGGTATGACCTACACCTTCGCTAAGGCTCACGGTGGCGAGATTGGTGGTTCTATCGTTGAGCTGGACAAGCTGGACGTAGCTCTGAACGTTGAGAAGAAGGCTGCTGAGAACGGCGTTGAGCTCGTTCTGGGCGAGGACAGCGTATGCTGCACCGGCTATGACTTCTCTACCTTCTCTGTAAAGGAGGGTGCCAAGGTTGAGACCTTCCCCAGCAACGCAATTCCCGCAGAGTTCGAGGGTCTGGATGCAGGTCCTGTCAGCGCTGCTAAGTTTGCTGCTGCCATCAAGGGTGCTAAGACCATCCTGTGGAATGGCCCCGCTGGCTGCTTCGAGTGCGACGACTTCTGCGCTGGTTCACGCGCTGTAGGTGAGGCTATTGCCGAGGCAACTGCTGAGGGTGCATTCTCACTCATCGGTGGTGGCGACTCAGTTGCTTGCTGCACCAAGTTCGGTCTGACCGACAAGGTTTCTTACATCTCTACCGGTGGTGGTGCTCTGCTCGAGGCTATCGAGGGCAAGGTTCTTCCCGGCGTAGCTGCTATCAAGGGCTAATCAACTAAGCTAATATACCCCCGCCCTCATTCTGCGCAGAGTGAAGGCGGGGGATTTTTTTCGATTCAGGACAATGAGGTACAATAAGGTTTTAGTTTGCATAACGACCATCTTGCTGGGAGTGTGTGCCTGTGGCACGAAAGAAGCGCCCGACGAGGAAGTGACGTCCATGGAGGAAGCCCGCAAGGACTCGATGGCGCTGCACGTTGCCGTCTATCCGTGCGAGGGTGCGCTGCCGCTCTACTACGCAGAGGCAGCCGGCATGCTGGACTCGGCAGGCGACATACGCCTGTTGCACCTCAAGACGATGGAGGACTGCGACACCGCCATACAGTTCAAGCACGCGGAAGTGGTGATGAGCGACATTGCTCGACTGCTCTGCATGCGCAAGGACGGGTTCCGCGCCACCGCCATTGCCGGACTGCCCGGTTCGCTGGGAATCTTCACCCCCAAGAGCACCCGAATCAACGAGGTCAAGCAACTGAAAGAGCGCATCGTTGCCATCGACCGACACAGCGAGACGGACTACTACAGCGACAAGGTGCTGGAGGGGACGAAACTGGACAGGCTGGACATCTTCCGCACACAATTCAACAACCACAAACTCAGGGAGGAGATGCTCACGAACAAACTCGTGGACGGTGCCTTCCTGGATGAACCCTATGCCACCCTGGCCCTGGCGCATGGTGCCAAGCGCATCTGGCAACGCGACGAAAAGGCTGCCACCTGGGGCGTACTGGCCACTCCCACCACCCTACTGACCGACAAGAGACGCATGGAACAGATGCAGTCGCTGGCCGAAGCATACCGCCTCGCCGTAGAGGCCATGAACAACGGCAGCAACGCTGCAATCACGGGGGAAATTCTGAAGAAGCACTACGAGCTGCCCAACATTGAGGTAGACACGCTGACTTCACTCCAGAGCTCAATCACAATCTCGAACCTTCGCCCTATCCAGGACGAAACGGTGGAGACGGCAAAGAAATGGCTCGTCGGCCGACAATGGATCAACGCCAGTTTGTCGACGGACAGCATTACCCATAACATTATCAAGCAATAAGGAAGGGGAAGGATGTACACGCGAGACGTCTTTGACAATGTTGTCGACCAAGCTCGACAGAATTTGTTGCAATACCATCTGCACGATGCACTTTGCCTAATCGGTTCGCTGATTCGTGAGGTTGACGACGACGACCTTGCGCGCATCCATGAGTCGATAGAACGCGACTACTGTGCCATGCTCGACTTCCTGGCCAACGGAGGACAGGACCCTTCGCGAACGGAGATGCAAGGCCAGATGGTGGGCAAGGCCTACTTGTTGCTGAACAAGATTCAGATTCTGCACAGAAGCAGACAAACCGGCGACTACCTCGCCCAGTTCTTCGGGACAACGGCACCCGCGGTGCAGGACGCGCAGGACCTGGCATTTGGAGTGGGCATGAGCATGAACATCAACGACAAGGCCAGCTTCGAAGCCATGCGCGAGACGATAGAGCAGAGCAGGGAAAACGAGCGGAAAATGCTGCTATCGGGCATGCTCCTCTACCTGATGGGGCACTTTGACCCTGGCAAACTGCGCATGCTGTGCATCTTTGCCCCCTCGGAACCGTGTGCATTGCTGGGCGTAGTACTGGCACTCGTCCTGCACGAAAAGACTATCGGCCTCTTTCCCCAAGCCGAGCATGACGTGCAGGAACTCCTGAGCAACAGTCAATTGATGGAGCATCTGGCCCAGATAAACCGCCACCTGACAATGGCCAGCCAGACCGAGGCCATCGAGGAGAAAATCAAGAACGAACTGATGCCCGTCCTGTTCAAGGGAATACAAGACGAAAACCTGCGCATGGGATTCAACACAGACGAGGATGAGGACGACGCCTTCGAGAAAATGCTAAAGGCACAGAGGGAGACGGACGATCCGGCGCTCGCCCAGAAGAAGAAGGAGTTCCAGAGCTCCGCCACGGAACTGCTGAACCTTGTGCGAGACGGAGCAGACACAGGGACGGAGATCTTCAACATGGCCATGAGCCACGCCTTCTTCCACAGCATCGCTCATTGGTTCAAGCCATTCGACCCGGAAGAAGAGAGTGTGCAGGACATCCTCTACCAAGATGGAAAGCCGAATCCGCTGGCTCAAGTGATGCTGCATGAAGGAAACACATGCGACATCGACCGCTACGCCTTCCTGTTGCTGATGCGCCAAACGCTAATGAACATGAAGGGCATGTTCAAGGGAGTGGCGGACGAACTGCTGGGAGCGGAAGCACATAACAACGCTTTCCTAAGCAAACACGAGAGGAACGAGGAGGAGGAAATCGCAGGGTACGTCAAGGTTGTATCCAGACTATGTCTGAAATCGCGTTGGAAAAAGCAACTGAACTCGCCTTTCACTGACTCCTTTAATCTTCTGGAAAACAAATACATGAAGGATGCCCTGGAGGCCAGTCCGGAGAACCTGCTGAAGATGGCCCGCATCCTGAACAAGTATGGACAGGCGGGCACGGCACTCTCCTACCTCACGACATTGAGTTCGCTGACAGGCGCGACAAGCGAAACGCTGCAACTAATGGCAGAGTGCCAACAAAAGACGGGCAAATATCGCCAGGCCATCAGTTCGCTGATACAGGCCGACGTGCTGACGCCAGACAACACATGGATTCTGACGCAGATGATAAACTGCTACGTCAACCTCGGAGCAACGGAGGAGCAACTGGAATGCCTTCTAAGACTCGAAGCGTTGATGCCCGAAAGCGCCAAGATAACGACCGAGACGGGGTTGTGCCTCATGAAGGCTGGTCGCTACCACGAGGCGGCACAGCGTTTCTACAAGTTGGAGATTGAAGACAAGCAGGTCATCCCATCCATGCGAGCCATTGCCTGGTGTGCCTTCAAGCAGAAGAAGTACGAAACGGCCATGCGATACTACAAGAAACTGATTAACAGGATAGAACCGATGGCGGATTCAGAAGCCTACTCGAGCATCTGGGCAGACTATCTGAACGCAGGCCACACAGCATGGATCATGGGCGACATGCTCTCTGCCCTGACCTTCTATCACAAGTATGCCGACATCTTCATCAAGAACGATCCGCACAGAACAAACGCCCTTGCCCCCTTTGACAAGGACAAGGACGAATTGATGCTTCACGGCAAATCGGAACACGACATAGACCTGATGCACGACATCATTCTATATCGTTGCTGACAGAGAGGGGACTACCCCTTGTTGGTTGTCGGATTTACCGGACTTAGTCGAGTTACTTACCGGACTTTTGTCGAATTATTTACAAGATTTGTTTTCGAGCAAATTCCAGAACTTTTGTCGAGTTACTAGCAAGTTTTTCTTCCGAGTCAATTACAAGACTAAAGTCAAATTACTCGTGTCTGAGGAGACGCTCCTCGGCCATCTTCTCGTACTTTGTTCCGGGACGGCCGTAGTTGGCAAAGGGATAGATGCTGATGCCGCCACGAGGCGTAAAGAAACCCGTCACCTCGATATACTTGGGATCCATGAGACGGATGAGGTCCTTCATAATCTTGTTGACACAATCCTCATGGAAATCGCCGTGGTTACGGAAGGAGAAGAGGTAGAGCTTGAGGCTCTTTGACTCAACCATGCGACGGTCGGGCAGATAGGAGATGCGAATCTCGGCAAAGTCGGGCTGACCAGTGATGGGACAAAGACTGGTAAACTCGGGGCAGTTGAAACGAACCCAATAATCGTTCTCGGGATGCTTGTTTTCAAAGGCTTCTAGAACCTCTGGTGCATAATCCTGACGATACTCAGTCTTCTTTCCAAGTGCTTGAAGACCTTCATTTTCACGTGTTGACATAGGTTTATTTTAGCAAATTAAAGAAGGTTTACGAATCCAAATGTCTGAAATGATGCAGCTGCATGTAGGCAGGAAGAGCTCTACGCTTTCGTGGCCAGGTACTTTTCCAGTCCTTCACGACGGAGCTTGCAGGCAGGGCAATGTCCACAGCCGTCACCGGGAATGCCGTTGTAGCACGTCAACGTGCGATATCGAACAAGGTCGAGGACACCCAGTTCGTCCGAGAGGGCCCAGGTGGCAGCCTTGTCGATCCACATCAAAGGCGTATGGATGACGAACTGTTCCTCCATGGCCAGGTTAAGCGTGACATTCAGACTCTTGACGAAAGAGTCGCGACAGTCAGGATAGCCACTGAAATCGGTCTGGCTGACGCCGGTGACAAGGTGCTTGATGCCCAGTTCGCGAGCCCGAACCGCAGCAATGCTGAGGAAGAAGAGGTTTCGCCCCGGAACAAAGGTGGTAGGGAACATGGCGCCATCGGCCTTCTCTGCCTCAATCTCCAGAGAATCATCGGTCAGGGAACAACCGGTGCTGAGTTGGCTGATGAACGAAACATCCATCTTGCTCCACTCGACTCCTGCCTCGCGGGCAATCTGCTCGGCAATTTCAACCTCAAGCGAATGGCGCTGTCCGTAGACAAAGCTCAACGCATAAACCTTATCGAAATGTTTCTTTGCCCAGTAAAGGCAGGTGGTGCTGTCCTGTCCACCGCTGAAGACGACGAGCGCCGAAGATGATATTTTCGTTGACATATTTCTATTATATTTTTATTTTTCTAAAATGAAGTGCAACATGACCGCATCCGCGTAGCTTCCATCAGTCCGGCGAATCCAAACCGGCAGAACGGACGACTGGCAGAAGCCTGCATGCTGGAAGGCTTTGAGGGAGGCGACATTTTCCTTTGCCACAACGGCATAGAGCTGATGGAGGTGGATGTTTTGAGAAGCATAACGCACAAGCTGTCGAAGCGCTTCAGCTCCAACACCCTGTCCTTGGCATGCTGGCAAAACAGCAATGCTTACTTCGGCACGACTATGCAAGGGCGAAAAGTTGCAAAGATCAACCAGACCGACGGGAACACCGTCTGATTCGACAACCAAGCGGAGCTGCTTGTCCTGGAAAATATCATTCGAACAAGTCAAAATGTAAGCATGAAGGGCATCCCGACTGTAAGGAACACTCGTGTCGCTGTAGGGCCACATAGTCTGGTCGTTCTCAATGGAGTAGAGAACATCCAAGTCGTCAGGTTCAAGGGCTCGTAAACGTATCATGGGATCAATATGCCATTTTGAGGGTCGTAGGTCGAGACGAACAACCGATGGTTGGGGATACTTTGCAGAATCGTGCGGCGTATGATTTCATCGTAACCCAGAAGCGTCACATCGAAGAGCATCGAGTCGTTTTTCCCCGCAGCATTTGGTTGCTCGTCAAGCGCAAGGAAACGAACTTTCATGCCCATATCGGCCGCCTGTTGTTCAATATCCGTCCGGTTTTCAGGCGCTGCGTAGCAATAGAACATGACGTTCACCTTGTTTCTCGAAAAGAGGTTCAGGCACCTGCCAAAGGCATGCTTCAGCAGTGTAAGGAACGCCTTTGCGTAAACCGCCAGGCGAATGAGGAGACCGGAGAGGAAATATCGATTCTGGAAATGTTTTTCGTAGAAAATAATCATTGCCTGATGGAAAACATTCACATACCGCACGGTACTTGGGTGTTCGCTTTCTCCCTTATAGTGAATGATGGGGTGCGGCAAATAGTAGTTATGCCATCCCCCTTTTAACAACCTGTAGGAAAGGTCGATGTCCTCGCCATACATAAAGAAGTCTTCGTCGAGCAGTCCTACCTGATCAAGAGCCTCACGACGCAGCATCATGTAGGCTCCGCTGAGAATCTCAATGCGAGAAGGCTTCTGGCGGTCGAGAAAACGCATGTAATAACGTCCCATGACATGATGGCGAGGAAACAGTTTGCTTAATCCCGACATCTTGCAGAAAGAGACCAAAGGAGTGGGAATGCCACGACGAGACTCCCAAGCAAAGTCGCCGTAAGCATTGTGCATAGCCACTCCGACAGCGCCTGCATCGTCGTGTTCCTCCATCCAGGCCAGACTGTCGCGAATGGACGCCGTAGTCACAAAGGTGTCGGGATTGAGGAGCAGGACAAAACGTCCCCGCGACAGGCGGATTGCCTTATTGTTAGCCTTTGAGAAACCAACGTTCTCGTCGTTGCGAATAAAATGAACCTTGGGAAAAAGGTCCGGCAAAACGGCCAGCGTATCATCCTGCGAAAGGTTGTCTACAACCCAAATGTCAGCCTCCAACCCACGGGTGGCATCTTCGACAGAACGCAGACACTGGTAGAGATAGCGTCTGACCTGATAGCTGACTATGATTACGCTGAGCTGCACTTACTTTGGGGTGTTGAATTGTAACAAGTTGAGGATGTGTGCGTTTAGAACTTTTATTAGTTGTCCACGTTTGTTTCACGCTGGCGACGAGCGGCTGTTGGCCAGACAAAGAAAAGAGATAGCAAGCCTAGAAGCGTACATGCCAATGTACTCGGACATCCCAGGATGTAATGAGCAAGAATGCCAAGTTGGACAACTGACGAGAGCATGGCACACCGAATAATCGCCCAATGCACATACCGGTCGGGGTTGGCGGCGATATCATTCTTTACCTTTGGAAGCGACATGAACTTGAGTCCGAGATAAATGAAACCGATTGTGAGCAAATCGACAACAACCTCTACGCCATACTGAATATTCAGAAAGCCTGGCACGTCTGCCAAAGGCGAAGTTTCAATTTTCAGAACAATCTGGAACAGAAAGAACAGCAGAGCAGCCGCAAAAAGGGTGCCTATGTACATCATGTTCAACGTTTTGTCTATTCGGTTCATTTTCTTACTTCTTAAAAGGTGTACGGTTAATGATGCTGCGTCCAAGCGTGATTTCATCCGTGTACTGCAGTTCATCGTTTTGTGCAATGCCTCTGGCAATGACGCTGATGACGACATCCGCATCAGCCAGCTTGCGGAAGATATAGAAGTTTGTCGTATCGCCTTCCATCGTGGGAGAGAGCGCCAGGATTACTTCCTTTACAACACCTTCTCCTACCCTATCGACCAGAGATTGAATCTGGAGGTCTGAGGGTCCGACGCCTTCCATCGGAGAGATGACACCACCCAGTACATGATAGAGACCATGATAGGACTGGGTATGCTCGATGGCCATGACATCCTGGATGTTCTCGACTACGCAAACCGTTGTTGCATCTCGACGCGGATCGGAGCAGATGGTGCAAATATCATGGTCGCTGATGTTGTGACAAACGAGGCAATACTTGACCTCGTTGCACAGGTGCGTTATCGCATCGGCAAAACTTTGCACACGATCCTTCTCCTGCCTCAGCATGTGAAGCACAAGGCGCAAGGCCGTCTTTGAACCAACGCCGGGAAGTTTTCCGAACTCTTCGACGGCGCGGGAAAGTAGTTGAGAAGGATATTTGTCCAAGGTGCTGTTGAAATGTTTTTATCCTAAAAAGATGTTCTAGTGCTGGACCACGTTGGAAACGTCTATGTCCTACAAGGTACCCTTGCTGCTGGGCAATGTGAAGTGTTCCACATCGCGCTTGACAGCCATGCGTATTGAACGTGCCAGCGCCTTGAAGATGCCTTCAATCTTGTGATGCTCGTTGTCGCCCTCAGCCTTGATGTTAAGGTTCATCTTGGCAGCGTCAGACAGGCTCTTGAAGAAATGCAGGAACATCTCCGTTGGCATTTCGCCAACCTTCTCGCGATGGAACTCCGCGTTCCAAACCAACCAGGGGCGGCCACCGAAGTCAAGAGCAACCTGACAAAGGCAATCGTCCATGGGAAGGCAGTAGCCGTAACGTTCGATTCCACGCTTATCGCCAAGCGCCTTCAGCAGGCACTCACCCAAGGCCAAGCCCGTGTCTTCGATTGTATGGTGTTCGTCAACATGCAGGTCACCCTTACAACTGATGACAAGGTCGATGTTACCATGCTTTGCAATCTGCTCAAGCATGTGATCGAAGAAACCCAAACCCGTCTGTATGTCGCTCTTGCCATGTCCATCCAGGTCCACGCTGACGAAGATGTCTGTCTCCTTTGTCGTGCGCTTCACCTGAGCAACACGCTCGCCACCAAAGACAACTTCCGTAATCTTTGGCCAGTCGACATCGCCCAGGATGAGAGACTTGCAACCCAGGTTTACGGCCAACTGAGCGTCTGTTGGCCTATCGCCAATGACATAGCAAGAGGCCAGATCGTACTCTCCGTTCATGTACTTTGTCAGCATGGCAGTTCCAGGCTTTCGGGTTGGGAGATTGTCTTCGGGAAAAGAACGGTCAATGAGGATATCGTCAAATTCGACGCCCTCGCCCTTGAGAGTCTGAAGCATCAGGTTATGCGTTGGCCAGAAGTCGTCCTCAGGATACGAATCCGTACCGAGGCCGTCTTGATTACTAACCATAACAAACTCATAGTCAGTATGCTTTCGCAAGAAACTTAATGCATTAATAACACCCGGAACAAACTGAAACTTCTCAAATGAATCAATCTGCTCGTCAGCGGGTTCGACAAGAATCGTTCCGTCTCTATCTATGAATAACGCTTTCTTCATACTATATTTATGCCTTTTTCTATACCACAAACGTTCAACCCTTGTACTGT
Organism: Bacteroidaceae bacterium; assembly: GCA_024401215.1. Taxonomy (GTDB): domain Bacteria; phylum Bacteroidota; class Bacteroidia; order Bacteroidales; family Bacteroidaceae; genus Minthosoma. Next base: position 5,480 of record JAKSLL010000039.1, on the reverse strand, counting down.
CGCAGCGCAGCCATCAGTTCGTTGTTCTCGGCAGGCGTTCCGATGGTCACACGAATGCAGTTTCCGCACAGATTTACGCGAGTACGGTTGCGAACCACGATACCGTGGTCAATGAGGTAGTTGTAAACGGAATTCGCATCCTTCACCTTGGCGAGGAAGAAGTTAGCCTGCGAGGGATAGACCTTTTCACAAATGGGCAGGTCAGCAAAGGCGGGCATCAGCTTCGAACGCTCACTCAGAATCTGAGACAACCACATATTGACGCGGCTGAGATCCTGCATCATCTCGATGGCTTTGCGCTGTGTCAGCGCGTTGACATTATAAGGATACTTTACCTTATTGAAAAGACCAATAATCTCGGTTGAAGCAAAAGCCATACCCAGACGAATGGCAGCGCATCCCCAGGCCTTGCTGAAGGTGTTGAGGACAATCATATTGGGCCAACGGTCGATGTCGACACGGAAGGGACGATCGCTTGAGAAGTCGCTGTATGCCTCGTCCACGACCACAATGCCCTGGAATCCATTCAGAACCTTCTCCACCTCTTCGCGAGGAAAGGCATTGCCACTGGGATTGTTGGGCGTGCAAAGCCAGATAACCTTGGTATTGTTATCCACTGCAGCCAGGAGCTTGGCGGCATTCAACTGATAACCTTCGTCGAGCAAGACTGAGCGATAGGCCACATCATTGATGTCGGCACAAACCTTGTACATGCCGTAGGTAGGGTCAATCGCCACGACGTTGTCTACGCCAGGATTGCAAAACACACGGTAGACCAAGTCGATGGCTTCGTCGCTACCATTTCCCAGAAAGATGTTCTCGGCAGGCACACTCTTCACAACGCTGAGGCGAGCCTTCACCTCCTCCTGCAAAGGATCGGGATAACGATTGACGCTGTTGTTATATGGACTCTCGTTTGCATCCAGAAAGACGCTGGCCGGACGTCCCTTAAACTCGTCACGCGCACAACTGTACGGCGACAATTTCCATATGTTGGGACGCACAAGTTTCTCTAATTCCATATCTTGTCCAGTATTTGAATCTTATTTGTTGACTTTTTCCATTCTCAAACGCATGGCCTGAGCGTGCGCATCAAGACGTTCATTATCTGCCATGAGGGCAACAGTCTGCCCAATCGACTTCACGCCTTGCTCGGTGATGTGCTGGAACGTCACCTTGCGCATGTAGCTGTCGAGGTTCACGCCATTATATGCCATCGCATAGCCACTCGTGGGAAGCGTATGATTGGTACCGCTGGCATAGTCGCCTGCGCTCTCGGGCGTAAAGTTACCCAGGAAGACACTGCCCGCATTAATTACCTGACCGGCAAGAACTTCGTAATTCTCCGTCTCGATAATAAGATGCTCGGGGGCATACTCGTTGCACATCTCCATCATCTCCTCGTCGTTGTGAAGGAGGATGATCTTGCTGTGCTCCAGCGCCTGAACGGCAATCTCCTTACGGGGCAGAACGGCGAGCTGACGCTCAATCTGCTCCTCTACTTGGGCAATGAAGGCCTCTGACGTGGTGAACAAGAGAACCTGACTGTCAATGCCATGCTCTGCCTGCGAGAGCAAATCGGCAGCCACGAACGAAGCATCACTCGTGGCATCTGCCAAAACGGCAACCTCACTAGGACCAGCAGGCATGTCGATTGCCACATCATGGAGCGACACGTGCTGCTTAGCACACATAACGAATTGATTGCCAGGACCGAATATCTTATACACCTTGGGTACAGACTCGGTGCCGTATGCCATTGCGCCAATGGCCTGAACACCACCTATTTTATAAATCTTGCTGACCCCGGCAACGCGAGCTGCAACGAGGATGGCAGGGTTGACGCTACCGTCGGGACTAGGAGGAGTGCAGAGCACAATCTCCTTGCAACCTGCAATCTTAGCAGGAGTAGCCAACATCAGCACCGTGCTGAACAAAGGTGCGGTTCCACCGGGAATGTACAAGCCAACCTTCTGAATGGCGATGCTCTTCTGCCAACAGGTGACGCCAGGCTCAACCTCAACTTTATCCGAGGCGAACATCTGCTGGGCATGGAAGGTGTAAATGTTGGCATGTGCATGCTCAATAGCCTCCTTCAATGCTTCGTCGACGAGGCTCTCTGCGGCCAGCATCTCCTCTTCCGTGACTTGTAAATCAGCAAGTTCTACGTGGTCAAACTTCTGTTCGTACTCCTTTACGGCTTCGTCGCCACGTGCCTTGATGTCGTTCAGGACACCTTCTACAATAGCATTCAGCTGAGAAGCCTCTTTGGCAGGTCGTCTCAACAACTCGCCCCACTCACTCTTGGCAGGATATTTAAATATGTTCATTACAGAATCATCTTTTCGATGGGAATAACCAGAATGCCTTGTGCGCCGAGTTCCTTCAGTTTGGAGATGATCTCCCAGAAACTCTTCTCGTCAATTACCGTGTGAACGCTGTTCCAACCCTCCGTGGCAAGAGGCATAACGGTGGGGCTCTTAGCACCGGGGAGGACGTTGATGATCTCCTCCAGCTTGTCGGTAGGCACATTCATGAGGACATACTTCTTATCTTCGGCAGCCTTGACAGCCTCAATGCGGAACAAGAGTTCGTCCAGAACGGCCTTCTTCTCGGCCGACATCTCGGGATTACCAATCAGCAGGGCCTCACTCTTCATCACAACTTCCACCTCACGCAGGTTGTTGCTGACGAGCGTGCTACCAGAACTTACGATGTCGAAGATGGCGTCGCTCAGGCCAATGCCCGGACTGATCTCGACCGAACCGGTGATAACGTGAATATCGGTATTGATGCCGTTCTCTTGCATGAATTTCTGCAGGATGTTGGGATAACTGGTTGCGATCTTCTTGCCCTCAAACCACTGCAATCCCTCGTAGTTCTCAGCTTTAGGGATAGCAAGAGAAAGGCGGCACTTGCTAAAACCTAGACGACGAACGATGTCGGCCTTGTAGCCACGCTCCTCATACTCATTCTCGCCGACGATACCCAGGTCAGCAACGCCGGTTGCTACGCTCTGAGGAATATCATCGTCACGGAGGTAGAGCACCTCAATGGGGAAATTTGAACTCTGTACCAGCAGCGTACGCTTTGACGAGCTGACCTTGATACCAGCCTCGGCGAGCAAGGCCATGGTATCCTCGAAAAGACGGCCTTTAGATTGAACTGCAATTCTCAACATAACTTTTTACCTTAATTATTGTTTTTGTTTTATTTTTTCTTTCATTTTTCATATTTCGCGTGCAAATATACAAAAAAAATGCTACCTTTGCACTATATTATCATAAAAATCTGCACTTTCATGTACATCATAGGTATAGCAGGTGGAACCGGTTCGGGAAAAACCACTGTAGCCAGGAAGATTATCGAGAGTTTGCCCAAAAAGGCGGTTGCCCTCATTCCACAGGATTCTTACTATAACGATACCACCAACCTGACACCCGCGGAACGCCAAAAGATCAACTTCGATCACCCAAGCGCCTTCGACTGGGAATTGCTTGCCAAGCAGATTAAAGACCTCAAGGAAGGCAAGGCCATCGAGCAGCCAACCTACAGTTATCTGGTTAGCAACCGACTGCCCGAGACCATTCACGTAGAGCCCTGCGAGGTGATCGTCATCGAAGGCATCATGGCCTTATGGAGTCCGGAGTTGCGCAACCTCATGGACCTCAAGATCTTCGTCGACACAGATGCCGACGAACGTCTCATCCGCAACATACAGCGCGACACCGTCGAGCGCGGCCGGACGGCACAAATGGTTATTGACCGTTACCTGAGCGTGCTCAAGCCCATGCACCAGGAGTTCATCGAACCAACGAAGCAATACGCCGACCTCATCATCCCCATGGGTGGAGCCAACAAAGAGGCAATCGAGATTGTCCGCTCACACATCCTCCAGAAGATCAGCAACAAGCAGTAATCCCCACCCTTCCCCATCGTGAAGCCATTCCCCCTTGTCCTCCTGATGCTCCTTTGTGCTTGCGCACCTTCGCAAGACAAGAAGACGTCTACCATCTTCCATGCCGACGAAACTGAGATTTCGGCAGAGCACTACGACTTGGAGGAGCTTCAGCAGAATGGCGAAATCATCGCTGTAACAATAAGTGGGCCAGACACATACTTTGAGTTTCGCGGACAGGGTTTCGGTTTGCAATACGACCTGATTTCCGACTTCGCCCAAAAGCAGGGGCTTCGCGTCCGGATGGAGATTGCCCACGACACGCTGGAGATGCTGTCGATGCTCGACCGAGGCGAAGCGGACATCATCGCCCTCCCAATCCCCGAACAGGCAGAGCACGTGCTTTGTGCCATACAAGACTCGACACAAACCGCCCCCAAAGGATGGATCACACGCTCTAACTCGACCGAGCTGGCCGAGGCATTGAACAAATGGTTCAAACCGTCCATCATCCAGGATATCAGGGATCGTCAGAAGAAACTGCTTGCACGCGCCAAGCGCCCCACCAAGCACCAGCCTCGACCCAAAATGCGGGATGCGGCACACGGCGTCATCAGCGAATACGACGACCTTCTTCGTCGCAACGCCATTTTATGCGGGTGGGACTGGCGACTGCTTGCAGCCCAATGTTACCAGGAATCAGCATTCGACCCCAACGCCGTCTCATACGTTGGCGCACAAGGCCTCATGCAACTCATGCCTGCCACCGCATCACGACTTGGTGCGCAGGACAACGTGTTCGACCCATCGGTCAACATCAATGCAGCCGCAAGACTTATCAAGGAACTCAACGACAAGTTCGACGACATCAAGTCGACCGACGAACGTATAAACTTCATTCTCGCCTCATACAACGGAGGAATCGGTCACGTTCGCGATGCCATGGCACTCACCAAGAAATACGGAGGCAACAGCGCTCGTTGGGAAGAGGTTGAGAATTACATCCTGAAGCTGTCAAACGCGACATACTATCGCGACCCAGTCGTCAAATACGGTTATCTTCGAGGCACGGAGACAGCCGGTTACGTTCGTTCCATCCGTTCACATTGGCAATACTACAAGTCTGTGACCAGATAAAAACAACCCTAAATCTTAGCAAAAAAGCAGATTCAAATTGCCTGAAATACGCTCTTGATTTTTCAGAATTATCCTTACATTCAGCAAAATTATAATCAATTTTGCAATCAACTGAAATTCTGCAACTTAGAAACACAGTTAAAAGAGTCATAAAATCCCGCTGCGCTTTTTCCAAATTCCCGCAGCGGGATTTTGAAATTTCCGCAGCGCAAATTTCAAAAAGATGCAGCGGGCACTTTTTACATACAGAAATATACTTACAAAAAAAGGTCAGGAGAACCTGACCTTTTTGTACGCCCTCAGGGGCTCGAACCCTGGACCCATTGATTAAGAGTCAATTGCTCTACCAACTGAGCTAAGGACGCAACTTAGAGAGATTTTACTTGAGTATTTTGTACGCCCTCAGGGGCTCGAACCCTGGACCCATTGATTAAGAGTCAATTGC
>JAKSLL010000038.1 GCA_024401215.1 Bacteroidaceae bacterium | reverse complement strand
CAAACAAATGTGTGCCAGCTTTTCCTATGCCAAGAACCTCTGCCGTCTTGCCCAGAAAGATGTGACACTTGCCTGTTCTCATATTGTTAAGTGCCACAATAGCATTGTCGCACATGGCATACGTTTCTGCGAAGTTCAGCAATCGCTGCTCCTCGTTTTCCAAGTGTATGCCATCTTGTGGATTCGTGAAGTGAGACACAAGTTTTTCATTTATTTCAACCATTATATCGAGAATCTCCTATAAGTTACCGATTTACACGCTACAAAGATACACATAATTATTTATAACCAATATTTATGTAATCATGAAACTGTAGATTCATGGTTATTAATCAGTAGTGATTAACACTCTAAATAACAAAAAACTATCTATCTCTTCTAAAATCATTCTTTTTATCTCCTTCCCACCATGCTCCAAGAATGACAAAAATTACACGGAAGACAAGGATGATAATGATGATGCTTCCTAATTCGTACATAACAATAAGCTTTTATTGATAGGCAGTAGCAAAGAACTACCGCCCATCATTGGTTAATACTCTCCCCTATTCATCATAGAGATTTGACAAGAACTCCTGGAGCTCTGCATCATTGACAGCAGACAACTCACAAGGCTCAAACTCTTCAATGTCCTGCCCAACCTTCAAGATACCAAGACCATACTTCGACGCATCAATAGAGATTGAAGCCATCTCGTTTGCAGACACATAACCATACTCTGTAGCCATCTTGTTTGAAAAAAACACTTAAAAGTAGAGGAAAACCTTGCTTATTAAAATAGAATTTTATACTTTTGCCGTAAAATATAAAATGCCATTTTAATATTATATGATTAACAAAGCTCTACTCAAGAGGGAGCTGATGCGACAGAGAAACGTGAGGTGGAAGCTCTGCATAAGTTGCCAAAAGCCTTGGCTTGCAAGCGAAGAGTAATCATCACCTACGATGAAGAAAAGACCATTGAAGATGAATATGGAGTGATTGAGGTTATACCATGCTGGAAATGGTTGATTCAACAATAACAAACAATATAGCAGATGCAGTTCAAGTGTTGATTTTGAACTGCATCTGTTCGTTATTATGAAAACAAGTATCAACGTGACTAATCCATCTCGCAAATAACATTTCTAATACTTTCTTGTATAACTTTGTCAACAATGGTGAAATTATTGAAAGAAATGATGGAGAAACCCAAACCGTTGATGGATAATTGCGTATTACATTTCTAACTACACGATTGATAACAGAAAGAAACTTGTATTATTTTTATTATCTTTACCTATTTTTACTATTTTCTTATATTTCCTCACACTTCCTTTAAGTTTCAAGTATTTGTTCTCTTGTGACCATATTCTGAATTTTATTATTATTTACTTATAAATATTAACTTTTTCTATCACAAGTAATAGCAATAAATGGAAGTATTGTTTGACTTTATGTAATTTCTAACAATTTGTATCATTTATTTGAACACAGCGTTTTCCACCTCATTCTTCAAGAATGAAGCAACGTAGCCAACGCTCTGAAAATAGAAGTTGGTGTTGGTGTCTTGCAGACGGTCGAAGGTTTCGGAGGTGTAGAGTATGTCGAGTGCCTCACGGGGAGTATAACCATACGTTTCCATCAGCCAGTCTGCGAGTTCTACTGACAACTCCTCCTTCATCGTCTGTATCTGCTGTTCGTTCAATCTTGTCATAAGGCTTTGAGAGTTTTGAGAGCCTGGTCTTTTGCCTGCTGTTCTTCTGCCGACAGATAGAAACCCTGTCCAAAGTCCTTGAAAGGCTTTGAGCGCTTGAGGTCGGGTTCTGTGACCCTCATATTTGAACCGTGATACAGTTTCATTGCAACTTCCCTCCATTATGTCTGCATACCTCTGATACCACATCAACTGTATCTTCAAATGAGTATGTATGCAGGATTTTATAGTGATTGTACAGATGGTCAAGGCCTTTGAACCTGCTGAGGTATGCGTATGCCTGGCGTGGCATAATGCCATACCTAGCGGCAAACTCGCTGACGAGAGCCACTACATAGCCAACCATATTATGTTCTTCTCTTGACATTTGTTTCATTATATTAGTTTTGTCAATGTTAGAGCCCTAATAGCGCCCGCTCGGCGACAAGGAGACGCTTGCCTAAGCATGAAATCTCTTGCAAACAAGCACAAAGCTTGAGCTATGCCGAGTGCAGCAGAGAGACGCAGCCTTTGGTTGCAAAAATAGTCATTTTTCGGCAAACAATGGTCATTTCGGGGATATAATGTACTGAAAGAATGACAAATTTAACATAATTCAACGGAAAAGAGGGTTGGAGTAGCCGAAAATTAGGATATAATTGGTAAATTTGTCGTCGATATCGAATCCAAGAACGCGCCACTCTCGACAACCTTCTTATTTTTTACAAAAATCATCTTAATATCGCTAATCAAAATGAGAAAGAAAAAGTTTTTTATTACGCTGTTTGTGATGTTGCTATGCTTTACCACATCATGGGCACAGAAACCAGCAGTATGGGATAATCCTACGACAGAGTTTGGCACGAGTTATGGCGACGGATTCTTCAACACCGTCATTGATGTAACCCGTGTGGAACTGAAGAAGGATGAGACAACGATGGCTGTAAGGGTGCAGCTTCGTTCCGATTATACTGACCCTTGTTTTATGTTCACAAAAGATACTTATCTTCTTGCCGATGGTGTGAGGTATCCTGTGGTGTCGGCAGATGGCATTGAGTTTGATAAGTTCCGCCAGACAGAGGCTGACTGCAAACTGGACATAGTGTTCCACTTCAAGCCTTTACCTCTTGCCACCAAGGTGTTTGACTTCATTGAGGGCGACGGAGAGCGTGCCTTCCAGATAAAGGGCATACGACCTGTGGAGGAGCGCCACAAGATGCTGTTCCCATCATATTGGAGAAACGAGAAGACTGGCGATTGGGAGATTGCCTTCATTGGCAACTATGCCATCTACGACTGCAAGATATGGAACATGAAAGCAGAGGCAAACTCAACCAACGGCGAGGCACAGATTGTTCTTGAGAGCGATGGTAAGACCGTGAACGTGATGGTGGGAAAGGACAAGAAGGGTAAGCGCACCATCACTATTGACGGCAATAAGGCTGTATATTCGATGATAACGGAGCGCTTCATGCCTTACTATCCTTCAAAGGACACCCGCACCGACTTCGTGGACACAAACTATAAGACTGACACAGCTACCGTGATAGGATGGATAAAGGATATGCCTGAACATTATCGCAGCATTAATACTTTCGACTTCATCAACGAAGATTTCTTCCAAGACAAACAGGTTTACTTCAATGCGGAGCTGGATTCGTTGGGAAGATTCAGCATCAAGATACCGCTCATGAACAGTTCTGAGTTCTTCTGCGACTGGAAACGATGCTTCATGCGCACCATGCTTGAGCCTGGCAAGACATACTTCCTGCTCTATGACTTCAAGGAAGGGCGACGCATGTGGATGGGCGAGGATGTCCGTCTGCAGAACGAACTGTTCCGTCACCCTCTCAACTGGAAGAGCATACGCATGGAGGAAGATGGTGGCGACTTCGACAAATACATTGCTTCGGTAGATAGTTTTATAAAGACGCAGCACGCACAAGTAGATGAACTATGCCGACAGCACCCTACCCTCTCCACGCGCTTCAATCTATATAGCAAAGAAAGCACCACATGGCAGCAGGCTCGTGATTTCGGACAGGTACGTTTCCTTACGAAAGATTTCTATTTCCCTGAGAATGCAAAAAAGTATGCATACGAGAATTTCTGGCTGAAGTTGCCAAAGCCTTACACCCTTTATAGGGACGTGAGACCTTTCTGGACCGACTATCTTGGTGACGCAATACGCAATGTCCAGAACACTTACTCGTTCAACATATCTGACCACATCGATGAGATTACGTCAGACGCAAAAGAACGGGATATGCTGAAAGAATACAACGTTCGTGTGGACAAGATTGTTAAAGAGATAGATGCAATTCCTGACGTAGAAGGAAAGCAGCAGATAGCCAACGAATTCAATGCTGCAAATAAGGATCTCATTGAGCAGGTGGAGCGAATCTTCAACACTCCTCGTGCAAGGGATGTGGCAACCAATAACCTTCTGTTGTCAAGATGGCAGAATCATTTGAGCGCTCTCGACTCTATCGGCGCAGACAAACTCGTCAAAGGTATATGGATGACAAAGCTGGCATACGATGAACTGGACCACAATCGCAAGCCTTTAACTGCCACTGCCATGGATAGCCTGAAGGTGTGGATAGACAGTCCTGAGGTGTTTGCTGACCTTGAGAGGAAGAACGAATACTACCAGGCTCTCTCCAACCGCCAGTTTAACAAGCTCAAACTGAACACCGGCAAGGATCTTCAGGGCATAAGAGAGGGCGAAGAGATACTGAAGAAGCTGCTCGAACCATATAGGGGAAAGATTGTGCTGATAGATGTGTGGGGCACTTGGTGCGGTCCATGCAAAGAGGCTCTCTCGCATTCCGAGGAGGAATATGCACGTCTTGCAAAGTATGACATGCAGTTCGTGTATCTGGCAAACAACAGTCCTATGGACGAATGGGAGAATGTGATTAAGGAATACAACGTGACTGGCGATAATGTGACACACTTCAATCTGGAAATTCCGCAGCAGAGTGCCATTGAGCGTTATCTGCAGGTGACAGCATTCCCAACATATAAGATTGTCGATCCACAAGGCAACATCCTCGACATAAAAGTTGATGCCCGCGACCTTGACTCGCTGGAAGGCTTGGTAAAGCTGATACTTGGAAAATAGTCGAAGTTTATCGCAGAGACATTGTGATTTTTCATAAAGAGGATGTGTCATTACTTTTGACACACCCTCTTTTATTATGTTGACACACCCTCTCTTTATCTTGAAAGTCCATTCAACTTTCACTTTAACCAATTGATTAACATCTGTTGTTGATGATTTGAACATGTTGTAAACCTCATTTTTGGTACAGTCCAACTCTTCTGCCAACTGACCAGATGAAAGCCCAGACTTAATAAATTCTGTGTAGATGGCGTTGCCAATGTGATATATGCTTGATCTGTTTTCGCTCATAATATGTTTCTAATGATAATTTTACAAGTTGCTGAGAGCATCATAAGATTTTAAAAGTTATAGAGTTCCCAGAAGCCGTGGATGGAATTGATACACTTGTGATAAGCTTCAAAGTTTTTGTGACTTCGCTGTATGCTTTCGTTGAGATCCTTCTTTATCTGCTCCCAGTTATCTTGAATGGATTCGTAGTTGTTCAATACTTCAAAAAGTTCGACGTTAACCTCTTCACGGAAATACTCACGACGTTTTCGGTCACTCATTTCGTTCCATGAAGGTATAAGACGATAACGTTGGAAGGTTGCGGTGGTAACACCATCTGTAACCTTTGTAATGACTTTGTAGAATGAAACTCCTCGGTTATTGTTGTCGAGTAATCGGCAGGAAGTTGATTTCAATGTAATCATGTTGTGGAAGATTAAATGTACTTCAGGTCTTTGCCTGTGATAATGGAAAGCGGCTTTACCAGTCGGCACAAAATCAAACCTGCAAGGAAGATGATTGTGCGGATGATTGCGGAATAGTTGCAGACAAAAGCGAACCATACAACACTGATTGGTAAGCATATAAGGGCGATAGTGAGCAATAGCATTATTGATGCGATGAAAGTTTTCATAAGCGTATATATATTAAATAAGGTGTAAAGATTAGACACCCGTATCACGCATAGAAACCTATGCGTGAACGAGTTTTGTTGTTGGAGATACTCTCTTCGTTGCAAATGGTGCGCAGTTCTTCGAGAGTTGCGTTCTTGCCATAAAGCACCCAATTGATGGTCTGCTTACGGACAACATTCTCAATCTGACCACCACTGAAATCGTACGACTTGGCAAGCTCATCCGCATCATACTCGCAAAGCTCAGGCATCATTGACTGCCAGATAAGGCTCTTCACCTCCTTTGATGGTTTGCTCAATTCAATCTTATAGATGAAGCGACGCTCAAAGGCAGAGTCTAGATTGGAGGTGAGGTTGGTTGTAGCAATGAGGATGCCTTCGAGATTCTCCATCTCCTGAAGGATGATATTCTGCGTGGCGTTCTCCATCTTGTCAATACTACGCTCAACATTCTCCGAACGCTTGTTGATAATGGCATCTGCCTCATTGAAAAAAAGAATTGGACAGAGGATGTTCTTTTCACGACTCTCCTGCACATAGGCGCGATACTTATCAAATACGTGCTTGATGCGCTTCTCCGTTTCACCTACGAACTTGTCGCGAATCTCGGAAATATTCACCGGCATGATTGCACGACCAGTACGGCGAGCCAACTGATAGACACTTTCTGTCTTACCTGTTCCAGGACCACCATACAGCAAGCACGCAAAACCAGTACGCATACCTGTTTCAGCGAGTCGCTTCTGCACCTCACTGAAGCGTGCCTCGTCAAGCAGGTTGCACAAGGTGTCAATCTGATGCTGCTCCTGGGTGTTGTAGAACAGATACTTCTCTTTAACCGTCTCAGGTTCAACAAGACCGTTGCGAGAGAGCGTAGAATCGGCATCCTCCATATTTGCGTATTCTGGAAGTAAGATGCTGATGGCCTTGTCTGTAAGCTTAAAGACATAAGGGCTTGCAAAGCCATCACTATTGTCATTTTCCATAAGTTCCTTGCGAGAAAGATTGTTCTTACGATCCTTGATTCCATTGAATACCTTGCGCTCCACAGCAAGTGTCTCATAGGCCCTGTTGTAATCACCATGACCAATATTGTATTCGCTATCCAACACAATGCACTTACAAGCAATAAGCACAGTAAGGAGTTCAGGAAACTCGAGATTGAGCTTCTTGATTTCGGCAGAGAGAGTAAGATGCTGTGTATTCTTTATGAATCCCATGATTTTGTTTCTCATTGCATCATAAGTGACATTCCGGTTACGCTTAGCGTCTATTATGTGTGATGTATGCGACATGAGGTCAACCAATGACCACTCACTTACTGAAAGGATATCAAAGGTCTCGTTGTTGCCAATAACAGCCTTGAAATCATCGTCGAGCATGTAGACACTCTTGTTGACGCCACGTATGGTTTGCGTATTGCAATATACGAGGTCACGCTCCACAAGATCGTTCATATCACTCTTGTAGAGCTGCATCTGGATATTATTGATTCCAAGATGCTTAGCAAAATCATTGAACAAGCAACCGTCTTCGTCGTCAAGAAGCACGGCAACCATCACGCACTGAATAGTGTTCAGTCCCAAACGCTCGCTCAGAAACTTCACATCCTCCTTCACGCTGTCAAGCACTTCTTCATTAAGCGCACAGGACTCGAGTTTGTTGAAGATGTTAACAAATGAAGCTACTAAAGTCTTTGAGTTGTTGTTTACTGAATTTGATGTCTTCTTCTTCATATCTTAAAATTTTATATATTTTTTAATTCTGATGCAAAGGTATGAAGAAATAATAGCAAAACCACTTTTTTGTTTTCAAGCTCATTGAAAGCATAGTCCTATAATTAGTTGACATTTTGATAACATCAACTATTTCAGAACTTTATGCTTTCAATAAACTCAAAAGGTATTATGTATCGTTCAAGACAAAAGCTATGCTCATGTCATCTTTACTGACAGTTCTACTGTAATGAGACAGCACCTCCGGAAGTTGCGAAACCACATTCTCTATACCATCATCATTTATAGACTTTATGATGTTGCCATAAAATCCATAAAGCAATTCTCCGGAACCAAATGTGCCATCTATACCATCCGAACAAAGGAACACAGCTTTCGGAATCGATTCTACATCTCCGTATGCAAAACGAAACTCATTAGCTGCATTCTCATCACAAAGTGAGGTGGTCATATTGAGAAAACATCGATCATCCCATGGAATGGGTTGAATCCACACGTCTGCCTTGTTATGCATAACACATCTGCCATCGCCAATCTGCAATGCTAACCAGAAATGTCTTGTTTGGACATAAGCAATGAGGGTACAGCCATAGGACATGACATCTGCGCCCTCTTCAAGTTCGGCTATCTCACGAGTCCATTCTGCTAATATACTTGCTGAAAGCTGTTTGACGATATCTTCAGGTTTGTGGCTTAGCCACTCATCATCAACATTAAGGCTAAATTCACGAAGATGGTTTTGCGTTATCTGGCAAGCAAGCGCAGCACCGATAGCACTGTTGTTATGCTTTTCTCCGCTATGACCATCGCTTACAACGATGATAGCCAGTTCATCGTCTGTCCAGGATAGCGAGGCATCCTGACACTCCTTTCCTGCGTCAGCATGACTCGCACCCTTTACTGTTTGGTTATGTACGTATCTCATGATCAATCAAATTCGTCAATATCCAGTTCATTCATCAGGGCATCATCGCCAACGTCGATACCCAGTTCACCTTGCAGCTCCATTGCTATCGCGTCAGCAGTCAGTTGAGACTTTGAAGGTGTACTTCCTACTGGCATTCCTGCATTGGCGGTTGCAACCGAACCATTAGCTGGAGATGCTATTGCTCCTCCGCAGCTAACCGAAGTTCCACCACAGCTGACCGAAGAGCTCTGGCTGCAAACCATTGATGAAGTTACAACTGCAACCTTTATAACTGTCTTTAGTGCATCAATGTTGTGTACGCGGAACACAAGCTCAGGATTACCTGTAAACGTAGCAAGAACGTTCGTATCGGCATCATTGCCTATAGCAATAGCTATACGGGTAGAATGACGGAACCACGCATTATTGTTGAGTGCATTCATACCTGCTGTGAAATCATCAGTTGGTCCTCCATCACTCAGAAGAATAATGACTGGTGCATAAGAACCGGAAGCAGACTTAAGGAAACCATTCTTGTGAGACAGTTGGCGGTTAAGTTCCTTGCAAGCCTCGCCCAGGCATGTCATACCCGAAGCCGACTGATCACTCCATGTCAGCCCTGATGCAGTAACAGGTTGAGGTGTCAGCCAGTCAACAGAGTTGCTGAAAGTCATTGCTGAGATTTTGATATCTGCGTCAGGATTGCTCTCTCCGATATTATTGATAATAGGAATCACATTGCGCACAGCATCATTGACAGCTGCAATCTTCTCTCCGGCCATACTGCCAGAGACATCAATCATAAGAAAAAGGTTAAGTGTGCGACGAGCCGCAGGAGTAAGTTCATAATCTGTAATTGCCATAATATTTAAAGTGTTTAGTTGTTTATTGTATATGTTATTGTTGATTCATTGTCGTTTATCTCCACTTTCATTCCTACCTTGGCAGGAAAGAAACCGCGTGGAGCGACGGTAACGCTTTTGTTTGATGGAGTGATGATTCTCCAATCATGCTTTGTGAGATTCTGTACGAGAAGAACATCCCTGGTTCCTGGTTTTAATACTACTCGTCCAGTTATCATGTCACCTTTACCTGTACGCAGTATGTTATTATTTATAAGAGGTATGGAACGGTCACCAGTCTCAAACCACCTCATTACAGAGTGTGCCCCATTGCAATGATGGTTAATGCACGAAACGCCTGTTCTGGTAATGAACGATTCGTCACCACACAGCGGACATCTCACTAGTGAGTCACGAACTCTTGTAAGAATATCTATCCACTGCATTTCCGTTAACCTCTTATCGGGAGAATCCAATTTCCCTTTGGAAAACTCTTGCTTGAAAGTGTCTCTAAGCACATTAGGCAACAAGCTCCACATAAGTATTGCATTGGAATGAACTCCGCGAACAGGTCTGTTCTTTGTATCGGCATCATCATACATAAAACACAACTGTTCGCCAAAAAGTCGTCGCTCTATTTCTTCTGTCATACATGGATGGCGTACAACGTTCATTCCCTCAAACGGATGATCAATGCAGAAGAGCATGAAAATCATCACCGTCATACTGAAGCGGTCAGAGTAACTGTTTGGCATATTCTTGCCCATGACGATCTCTGGTGCTATATACCTTGCCTTGCCCAAGACTCCCGAACTCTCGCCATGAGGAAAAACATTGTCACAGTCACATATCTGCAGATGTCCTGTTTCTGGGTGTATGAAGAAACCGCCATCATTCAGATCCTGATACGAAAGTCCTTTGGCATGAAGAAGCCTAAATGCTTCACACAGTTCAATGGCTGCATTTATTATAGCCCTAAAGGAAGAAAAACGAACTTTTGCCAACCTATACTCACTGAATTCAAAGTAACCATCTGGCTTCAACGGCATGATATAACCGAAACTGCCAAACTTCTTTTTTGTCACTGCTATAGGCCAAAGGAATGATGGTGACGGTGCTCCTTCCTCGGCATTTTTCTGCAGGTTCTCATAAAATATGTCAGATGGCATCTGCTTGTACCATTTCAGCGCACATTCTTCGCCATTCACGGTTACGGAATAGACAAATCCCTGTCCGCCACTACCAAGTAATCTGTTTACCTTAACAACATCTCCGTTGCGGAGTATCAAAGTTGTATTTTCTTTCAATTCTGTATTCATAGTCGATATTTTGAAGTTATTCTATCTATGGCTTAGGAGCATAAAGCTGTAGATCTGTTGGACGGAACATCCTTGAAAGCATATAGCCATTCTTTACGCGTCCCATATCATCGGTGTAAGTGATGAGATGTCCACGACCTTTGTTCATTGCTATCTGGCGCAGCTTCCTGTTACCAACATTCTTGCCGAACTCTTTGGCATACGCTATCCCTGACAATAGGTTTCCTGTAACAATATAAGCTCTTTCGCGTGTGGAATTAGACAGTAAAGAATCCCATGTATCAATGGTAACCTTTGATAATCTCTGTCTCATCACGCCAAGATTCGTCTGGTTGTGAATAGTTATCAACTTCCCTTCTTCTGTAAGAGGTATGTCCAACCTGCACCTGCCATCGTTCACTACGAATACAGCCTTGATGCTTGATCGTGTAGTCTTGCTTCCTACGACCTTAAAGCCTAGGAACAGCCCAACGGAAACGTAATCCACAAGTCTGTTGTCTTCAATTTCTCCTTCTGCAACAAGCGCCATCGGAATGCCAACTGCTTGACCGTTAGTAAACTTCTTGATAAGTTGACATAACAAACCTGTCTGCGTTTCAACCCTTTCTATCTGCATATTCATCATATCTGTATTGTTTGCGCGTTCTTCCAATTGCGCCACATGACTTGGAGTATAATGTGCTCCCGAACTTTGAAGAAGGTTAAGTTGTCGTGTTGCATCATTCTGTAGTTGAATGTAATACGCCTTTATGTTTTCCGCTTTATGTTTGCAATGTGCCTTTAACTGTTTTAACAGCTCATCAGTACTTGTCAAAGTTGGGAGAATAGCCTTTATCTGCACCGATGTAAGAGGTCTGCTCAGCACATCAACTTCCACTTCATCCAACATTGCATCATTACCAAAGACACTTGTAGAACTGCGTTTGCCATTTTTGAACACCGACCTGTTAAGCAGTGTGGCATTGAGAGGCAACACATTGGGCTTCAGATCGTTTTCACCTATTTCGTCAAGATAGTTGATGAGCTCAGTGTATCTGTGCATTACGTCATCAAGTATTTCTCTTTGCTCATCACATTTAAGCAAACCCAGTGTACGCATGAAGCGAATAATGAATACCGTTTGGTCATCAGCTTTGACGAATGGACTGTCACCTTCATCCATGAAATAGATTTCTTTCTCAGGGTTGTCGTGAAGATATTCCAAAGCCACCTTAGTGCCATATTTGTTCAGCATGTCAAAACCTGCATCATCAGCGTGCTGGTTGGCTTCTACATTGGCGTTCAATGAACGAAGTTTACGCTCATTCATCATGAGAAAACGTTGTTCGGCAGGTATTGCTGATGATAACGTTACAAAGGAACAATGCTGCAACTGACCTGTTCTGTCTGCACGTCCATCAAATTGTGTCTGCCTGTCTGCACTATCTTGATGTTCCCAGGTTATGACGGTTCGCTTACGCTTGTCTTTGAAAGCATCACTGCAATGAAGGGAAATGCCCGAGGACATAACACGATTACCTATCAATACGTCCAGAGTCCCATTGTTGAAATCTGCTGCCATACGTTTCTTGTCAATCTTCTTTCGCATGAAAGCATAAGTCTTTCCTGTCGCTCCGTCTTTAATCTTCTCGTATTTTAAGGCCAGCTTACGTTGGGTCATCTCTCCAACTTTGTAACCTTCATTTTCCAGTGTCTGCACAAAGTAGTCAATGGGACTTAAAGGCAAATCTGTGTGCGTATTATTTATTTTCCTGACAATGAAATCGTAAGCCTGTTTCGCATCATCGTCATTGAAGAAGTTTTTCAGATCTTTCAAGTCGAAAGTCTGTTCTACTTCATAATACTTGGTTGTCTTACCTTTCTTTGTTGCAGCCAATGCCTTGTACTTAAACATATCCTTGAGACAATTAAGGAGACTGAGAGCAAACTCAGCATTTGACAAGGCCATACCCGGTTGTACGAGATTAGTATAGTTGCTTTCCATTGTCCTGTTGATCTGCAAAATAGGCTTGTGACCTGCTTTCAACTCTGCTAGTGTTGCCTGAATTGCATCATCAGTCTTTATTGAGAAGAGAAGTTGACGAATGGTTGGCGTCATACGCAAAGAGAAGTGCATGTATGATATGTGAGTCTTCTTTCTGATGAACACTTCATTCTTGCTGACCTTATGTTTCTTGCACACAATCTGCTCAGCAGAGAGACAATTAAGATAAGGAGTAATGAACTCATCCTGAAAATCATGGATATCTGAAATGAGGTCAATAACCTTATCGTATCTTCCCTGCACTGTTGCAATATCTTTCACATTATCACTTGTATAGAGAGTACGCTCAACATCCTTCATGTCACGCTGGCGACGTATCATAGAACCAGAAGCAACAAGTCCTTTTGCCATAACCTCCTGAAGTATTGGTCCACCATGTGAGATTATATCTATAAGCTGCGTTGCTGACACATCTGCTTCGCCCATAGCAGTTTTCATTGCATAAATCGGCATACTCGAAGGATATTTGGCGTATGTGGCAGACGCGAAACATACTCCGCATGATTTCTGTACAGCCTCGCGAAAAAACTCACCTACGTTACTCTCTTCACCACTGGCATTGTGACTTTCATCCATGAGAAGGTAAGCCCCCTCGATGGTGTCCATCACACAGTCTGCCTTCCAGTTCTTTGCTCTATCACGGCTAAGTTGCGAATATGTGAGAAGCAGGAAATCATAACCTGCAGGCAGTTTCTTAGTGTCACGGAACTCGTTCATTTCCATTTCATCAGGAAGATTATAGATGATGTTGCCATTTGCATCGGTTATCTTAGCCTCCTTGTCTGTATTCAGGATAAAAGGTCTCAGGTCGCCATACCCTACGTCGAAGAGGTCACGGAACAGGTCATTGAACAACACAGATTTCTCCGTTACGAACACAGGACGATTCGCCTGGAGAGTAGCCCATTTAAGCAACATCGCCAACTGACGACCTTTGCCGATACCAGTCATATCACCAATGATAAAACCTCTTCCATTGCGCATCTGACGAATAGCCATAGCGACACCATCAATCTGCTCACCGCTGATCTTCTCATCAAGTTCCTTCTTTGTGGCAATCTGCATCTCCGACATTACGAACTCTGCCACACTTCCTTCTTCATGAGCAATGACATTCAGTTGGTGATGCACAGGCAAAGCCATTGCAGAAGGAATGAGTGTACCGATGCACTTCTTAGAACCATGAGCTATATATTCAACGGCATCTTCTTCTAAACCGAAATTCTGACAGATGTCTATGCCGCCATCGTCATAATCGTCAACATCCTTTATCCAGCCAAGAGCGTATGCGATTGACTGAAGGGCATAGTGAGCATCAGCATTTCCATAAAATCGGTTCTCAATGTCCTGCTCCAGCTTCTCTGCCTCGTCATCCTTCCATTCGCCCAAGTCATAAAACTGTTTTACGAGTCCCTCGTTTACCATGAAACGAAAGAGAAGCTTGTAAGGTTTGTTGGCGTATGTACGGAAGAGTCCTTCATCGTCCATCATGGCTGTCAGTTGTGGCAACGTGATGTAACGCTCACCATTACGCTTTACGAATTCGTATAACTGTATGTGAAATTTGTTCATTGTCAGATTTCCTCCCAACCTTTTTTTACGTTATTATCAATCATTTCCTGGCAGATGTCCATTATCTGCTTTTCGCTGTCTGATACTCTCAGGTCGCGTTTCAGCAACTCTTGTCTTGTGCTGCTATAATCGGTTATATGCAGTACGTAGGCAGGATATACGCCTGTCGGTTCCTTGTTAGTCTTCCATACTACATACTTCTGTATCATTATCTTGCTACCAGTTTGTTTAACGAACACTCGTCTTAGCATTCGCAGGCTGTTGGGTAATGTCTCTCTTGAAACTGCTCGTTTCACAGAGAACGAACACAGATCTGTAAGCTGTTTTAGACGTATATCGCTGGCATTGCATGATTTATCATTCCTGATTCGCTCAAACACAGGACTGTGAACCACTGCTCCCGGTGTCTTCATAACAACGGTATATCCTTGTTCATCATCATATTTCAACAGCATGTTCTGCTTTGGCTCGCCAGCAGCGTTTTCCGTCACGAAGTCTATTCCCGACATCTCCACAATCACTCTTGGCTTGACCATCTGGAATGCTACGTTGCGAGAATCTGTTTCTACATACTCCGACTCAACCTTGTCGCCTTGAAGCATAGCATAGAACTCTCTGCGATTGTCTTCCGTTAAGCCATTACCAGTAGAAGCAAACTGTTGCAGCACACCGTCAGGACGCATAACAGCAAGCAGCATATCGCGCATCATATCTGCATGAATGTCCTCACCAACTGTATAACCTATGATAACGGCATCAATGGTGTGGCGTGGCTTCACCTTATATATTATTGGTTGCTCGCTATGAACTACGAGTCCTTCCGCTCCACCTTCTTTAACCCACTCGTTGTAGATTTCATCTACTTCGTTTTTGCTTGACGCAGCTTTCGCTTCAACCTGACGAACGAGTGTTCCGCCATTGAACCATCTGTTCAGCTTGGTCCATTTCTCCTTGTAATGAGGCACATCACATGGTTCATCCTCAATGTCAATGATGTCAAACGGTGCAATGTGAAGTTTGTCATGCAGTTCTGGATAAGCAATAGCCTTCGCCACGTCACACACTCGCTCACGACCATCATCACGAATAGTGGCATAGAGTTCTGCACCGAGCGTCAAGTTGGCGATGCCATACTGGGTGACGGTGTGTTTGAGTTCCTGGATGCATGGCAACTTACATGGTACAGGATTACCATGTGAGGTATAGGCGCTTACTTCACCATCACGAACGAACACCACGAGCATGATACCATCCATCTTTTTTGTGACAAGGAAGTCCTCGCCTGAGATCTTATCTTTCAGCTTTGCGCCTTCAACAAGCATGAAGCGACCAGCTACCGTACGCTTGTATTCTTTGGCAATATTAGGGAAATCATTATTCATCATAGCTATTCGTTTTGATTGTTAGTAAGTGATTTGAGTTCAAGATTGGTAAGATGCAAGAGCAGACAGTATTTGTCATCTTTTACCCTTCCTTCAAGGAATGCCCTGTATGGAGTACCGCCAGTTGACATCACCAGTGGACCAATGCCTTTACTTCCTGCGCCTACGAGCATCATACAGTTCTTTTCGTCGAGCATCTTTGCCATGTCATAAAGGAAGTCAAAAGTCAAACCATTGATATGCTTCAGCTGATATTTCCTGACGAATGCGAATGTACGCACAGCCTTATCTTTGGGAATGAGTTTTCCGGTCCACCGCAGTGGGAAATCTATATTGATGTTTGACTCTGTGGTATGGAATTTCTTTACTTCCATCTCCTCGCCTTCGGGAGAGTATCTCACCTGTTGTCTTAGTACCCTGTAAGCCACTTTGCCCTTATTGTCAAGAAACACTTTCTTGACCTTTCCAAGGCGCATACCTACCATTTCCAAGTCTATCTCTGGGTCACCATTGATGATCTCGTCGGCAAGGTTTTCTCCGAATTTATCGTAAAGCACCTCAATGCTTGTTGCAGGTGTTGCCTTCAGGAAACGTGCATTGGTATATCCCATGCCGTCTTCGCGCTGCATCGTGACTGTTGGTTTGATGCCTTTCTGTTCAAAACCTACCTGTGCGTTGCGGGCTTTTATGTTTGAAATGTTTATTGCTCTCATTGTAATATGTATGATATTGTGGTGTAAAAGAGTTGATATTTGCTCATGAAAGCTATGCTTTATGTTGATGATAACATTGCTATTGTCTATGTCTGCTTGCTAACGTACGTTCGTTTGAGCGTAAGCGAACGAATGTTTGAGTGCTCACAAATGTCAGTTTGAGTGCTATCACAGACTAAAACATTGCAAAGTCCATCTCGTCTTCCAGACACATTTCATCTTCTACTGTATCAAGATATCCCTGCTGTTCAAGTCCTATGTAGTCATAACCTCCGTCATTGCCTACAACAATGAACACGTTTGGACCGTTAGTGATGATGAATGCTGTGTTCTGCTCGTAACCTCCTCGATATGAGAATGGGAACTTATAGATGTCATCTCCTATCTTACTTGATAGCAGCATAGCTTCATCGCCAGTCATCTGATAGATAGATGCAAGATTATGGTCAAGCATTTCTTCAACAGAAGCCTTTTCCATAAGGTCTATGCCAATATCGAATGACGATGGTATTGACTTTGCCGTATTGCCATAAGCATCGTATGCTATGAGTTCTGAACGATCCATCCAAAGGCCATCTTCACGCAGCATACCTGTTTTGGTATTTCCTGCCGGAATAATAGTAATGCCATCGCTGTTCAAACCAGCCTGCTGACATAGTTCACCATCAGGAGTCACCACTCGCAGTTCATTCCAACCATATACCTTCTTGCGCTCCAACTTTACAGGAGCGACAGAGAAACTCCGTCCATTGATTCTTATATCCAGTTGTTTTGCCATATGATAATGTCTTTATAAGGTTATACGATTAGTAAATGCGACTGATAGTCCAGTCATAACGCTGGCATACGGTCTTGTAGTTGAATGCGTCCTGCCATGAAGAGAAACGACGCAAAGGTTTGTTGCATGAATCTAAAACGATGTACATAATTGTTCCTTTCTTTTTTTGTTGTTTTGTTTTCTGATGCAAAGGTACATAGATATTGCATCGGAAACCAGTTAATATCTTTCAACCATTTTGAAAGAAAGTGTACAAAAAGAAAACCGACCAAAGATAAAACGCTTATCTTTAGTCGGTTATGCTTTTATAATTGTTGCTAACGAATATCAGAGAACTCGTCCTAATTTCAATTTCAGCTGATGAATTTGTATCATAAGGTCGAAGTTAAAGGCTACGAGATTGAGGTTGTAGGTTCGCTCAAACCATCTCTTCCATCCCTTGGCATCCAGTGATGGTGCTTCGCCACTCAGGAGGACCAATTGTAACTGTGGGAGGTCGAAATCCTCCTTGTGAGGGAAAGCAGCCTTCCACTCCGGATAAGTTATCATGGCGGTGAGAAGTGACTTCTGATCACACGTATCAGAGAACCAGTGCATTGGGAAGCCGTCTGCCTTGAGGGTGTTGAGAGCAGCGATGTATTTCTCATCGTCAAGCCACTCCTGTTGCTTTTCATACTGATTCATGAGGAACTCCATCCATTCGTCGGCTCCGTCACAGTCAGGCATAATTGGGGAACCGCCTTGTGCCACCCAACTGCGCACCTCATCCTTGAATGCTTCGGGCCACGTCTTTACCATGCTCAGGCAGCGGTTGATGTGCTTCTGAGTTGTTTCGGGAACTGTTGGACGCAGGGATGCAACTTTCTTCTCTAATTCACGGTGGATGAGCATCATCTCCTTAAAGTCATCTGTCTTAAAAACTTTTGAGATAAGATAGTTATTGATGCCAAAGGTGTGGACATCATCTTTCATGAGTTCCTTAAGAAGCTGTTCCTCGCCCTTGTCGAGATTCATGCACGTGATACTGTGAATGCTGTAAAGATACTCGAAACTTGGTTTGTAGTGTGAGTTACCACTCGGATCCTTGTAGGTCTTGATTTCTGTAATCTTCTCGCCTATATACTTTTTCAATACTGGATGCATACGTCCGGCATTCTCTTCCATGCGAAGCCATCCATGCATAATCTGGTAGGTCCAATTAAACTGAAGGAGCAATGCTGTTTCATTCCATTCTGTCAGTGACTTAGCAATAGCTTCACTGTCCCACGACTCAATGATAACAATGACGTGCTTAGTCTTGCCGATGGCTGCCGAACCATAGATAACCTTCAGCGCGTCATTGACACACTTTCCGGCTTCTTTGCTCATTGGGGAAACCTTGAGCGAAGTGTAGATGACGTTATTTGGATAGTCGGCACCATCTTCAAGTAGTTTGTCTGCTTCTACATACAAAGCATTATCAGCACATTCCTCCACAAGATAGCTTGCGAAAGATGCTGTATCACAGAGAACGACAAGAGGCATCTTTGTCTCTATGTTAATATAACGACTGAAGCTGACAGTCAGATCGTCAACCGACAGACTATCAGCAAACTTCGTGTACTTTCTTACCAAATCACCAAGTTGAACTTCCGTATCGAAGGTCTTTTCATGGTTTGAAGATTCTTCTCCATGAGCAAGAGAGTAATCATCCATCTTCTTCAAAATGACTCGCTTCTGTTCCTCCAGCCACATCTTATGGAAGGTGATGGCTGTCAGTCTTTCAAGAACGATACATTCCTTTTCTGAGTATTCATGACCTTTCTCCTCTACAAGTTTGCGCGAAGTTGAAGTACTTGGTGCCTCCATCTTGCCATAGATTTCAGTGAATGTATCAATATACCTATTGGCAAACCAGGAGTTGCTCCATCGTTTGGTGCCGACAAAGTCTTTGATTTTATTCTGGACAATGTCATTGAAAGTTATTTTCTTTGGCATAATATATTGTATTTTCTATTCTCTATAATAAATCTGCCCTCATGAGAGCCATAAGCTCTCTGAGGCGCAGTTTCCTCTGTTCGTATGTAATCATGCTGCAAGATAGTTTACGAGATTAAGTGACTTTGACGACTTACGCAGTTTCTCTACCGCATTCATATTGAGCTGGCGGGTGCGTTCGCGTGAAAGTCCGATCTCAGCAGCGATGACGTCATAGGTCTCCGGTGGACAGCCGATGCCGAAGTGATGGCACAGCACGTATGCCTCCTTATCGGTAAGCACAGACGCAATGATACGGTCGAGGTCTGTTGACAATGACTGCATATCCATAGTGCGATCGGTCTTGCTGCCTGATGTGAGCATGTCGAGGTAGGTTGCCTCTGAGTCGTCGCCAAACTTAGCATCAAGGCTGTTTGCCTTGCGTGCTGCCTTCATGACGCTGGTGAGGTCACACACCGAGATGCCGCTCATCTCAGAGTACTCATCAAGAGAGAGTTCACGACCCTCTGTCTGCATGACTTCCTCCTGCATAGCGAGGTAGTCAGCGAAGACGCGATGCTGGTTGGAAGGAATGCGTACCACGCCGCCCTTGTTCATGATTGCGTTGTTGATGCTCTGGCGAATCCACCAAACAGCATAGGTGAGGAAACGGAAGCCACGTGTCTCGTCGAAGGTCTCTGCAGCTCTCAACAATCCGAGATTGCCCTCGGAGATAAGGTCGGAGAGTTCGAGACCAGAGTTGCGAAACGACTTAGCCACGCTGACCACAAAACGGAGGTTCGCCTTAACCAGCACTTCCTTAGCCTTCTTTCCCTCACGTCCACCATTATTAATAATACGCGCGAGACGTGCCTCCTCATCTGGAGTGATGAGTTCAATGTGACTTACCTCACGGAGGTAGTTAGAGATGCAGATACTGTCACGAGAAGTGATTGAATTGGTACTGATTTTGAACTCTTTCATATGCTTTTTTTTAGTTGGTTTTGAAATTTTATACAAAGATATGTATTATTTTTTATTTAAGGAAATTCAAATTTTCAACCTATTTGTAAGCATTCTGCAAATCTATTCATTCTTTTTGTATTACGCGGATAATCAATATGTTATATTTTTAAGAACATTGAAAACTATTTTGTACGTTTTTATTGTCACTTGCACAAATCAAGGCTTATGTGCGAAAAATTACCGTTTTCTGTACTTATCACATTTATTGGCATCAACGAGTCATTTTCTATGGTCATTGACACCATGTCATGAGCGTATTCGTTGCTTCCTACTTTGGCTCTGAGATAGAAGAAATATATTCTCTTTCCATACTCAGTATCGAGGCTGATAATCTTCTCTACTTCATGATGTATGTAATCGTCACCGGGATGAACGAGTGAGAGTATTGGAATTTTAATTTTTTTCTCAAGTCCGTTTACTGTCTTGTATCGACAAACGGCTTCTATCTGCGGTGCGGTTCCTCCATCACCAGTGTCCCACCAATATACTGTTATTAGACTATCGTCAGACATGACACAAGTTTTTGTTGAGTCAATGCCACTTTGAGTTTCGATTGTCTCACCACCTTGTTTCTGTGAACAGGCACATAACAAGGTGGCGAGAATTAGTGATATTATAACTTTGATGTTCATTTAGAAGTCTTATTCATCCCAATATTCCTTGGTAATCTCGTCAGCTTCTTCCTTGCTAATGGTCTTGTCAATGTTCTCGGCAACAAACCAGTATAGATCAGGGAAGCAATCAGATTTGAGTTCTGTGGCTTCTGTCCATGACTGTGGAAAATCATCTGGTCCATGTCCGTAACCGATATTATTCACTACAGCAGCAACACAAAGGTTACCATTTTCATTTAATCCGACACCAAAGATTGATACTGTACAGTCACTATAACTGTAGTAAGCTTCTGTCTCACATTCCCAATCCGAGAATGCGATATAACACTTCTCTCCCTTTTCCTTAAGGAGATCGGTAGCAGCCTGTAGGGCTTCATCATAGATAGCTTTTACTGCCTCTATGTACTGATTTGGATTCAAATTTTCACTCATAGTTTAATATATCAATTTCTTGACTACCTCCTTTTTAGCGAATCGGCACTTCTTGTTATCGTTCTGGACTATTTCTTCTCTTGTAATGCCTTGATTTTTTCAGATTCACTCTCAGCAGAGTCTTCATCTTCATCAGCAAGATAAGCATCGCGTGACTGTTCGTAATACTTCAGTGCTTCATCGTAACGACCTAAACCTTCGTATGCAGTTGCTATAGTGTCCAGAATGGCACCCGAGCAATCTAATTCAAGAGCTTTCAGAGCAGATTCCACAGCTTTATCGTATTGTCCTGTCATGCAACAGCTCCATGCATAGTTGTTAAGGTCAGAGGCTTCGCTCAGAACTTCTATACCTCCAGCCTTATCATAGAGTTCAATGCACTTTTCATAATCTTCGTCACAAAGGGCATCATTTGCAGCTTGTATTAATTGCTCCTGTCTTCTTTCTCTTATTATCGCGCCTACAATTTCTTTAGCTTTCTCCTGCGAAGGTTCAATGCCCATCTGGCGCATAAGATCGAAGATGTCGGATGCGAATCCTTTGTAGCATTCAAGAGCCTTTACATAGTCATGTTCCACACCGAGACCGTCAAACAGAATCTCGCCATATTTATCTTTATTCCAACCAACTCCCTTACTCCACCAACGTGCAGCCTCAGCATAATCTTGCCTGTCGTATGCCAGATTTCCCAGTTTATCAAAGACACTATCAATACCTGCATCAGCAGCCTTGAGCAAATATTTATACATCTCCTCATCGTCAATGTCTTCGTCAATGATACACTCTAAGGCATTTTTATGTCCAGCGTCAGCAGAACGCTTCAGCCACATCATTTCTTTCTCATCATCGGAAGGAGTGCGCATTTGTTTGTCAACGTTGTGGTATTTACGGTACAGTTCATATTGAGCTTCTGCATGACCGTTCTCTGCTGCTTTTATGAGCCAAGGCAAAGAAGCAGGCTCGTCGTCGAACCTTAGGTCTTTATAATACATAAACTGAGCCTCCTTATGACCAGTCTCTGCTGCAATCTTCAGATACTCTATATTCTTCGTATCTATATATGCGAACAGAGCATCTTCAACGCTCATTTCATCTGTTGAGAAATCCCCCAGCTTATCATCGTAGTCCTGACCAACAAAGTAGCTATCCTTGACCTCTTTACATCCAAAGTCAATGATATACTTACTCAGAAGTTCCTTCTCAATCTTGTATGCGAAGATAAGCGTCTTACTACTGTAGCTCAATTTTCTTCCTATTCTAAAGCCTTTGCTTATGGAAATGCAAGGAGACACCTCATTGTATATCTTTCTGAATAAATCATTGATGGCGGCTTCACTATCTGCTGGTCGTGCATCTGAAAGCATTTGTTCCAAGTCGAGGCCACAATCTCCACGATCAATATTCATTGTATATCTTTCCTCCACCTCATCGATATCGCACTCTATGTCTTCCTGTTCACACCATTCCGTTATTCCACCGATACTGCAGATACTTTCAGGAATTGAGAGTTTGTTCTTGAAGACATTAATGACATCCTCCTCATCCATAAAGTAGTCATCCACACCCAATGTGCATACTTCTTCGCAGTTCACATGATACTTCTCTGGGAACTGTCCTTCGGAACCTGTAGTCCAACAGTCACCTCTGCCATAATAACGTGTCTGGTCCACACGAATACTGTTATTCAAGACCTTAATGATATGATTGAGATTTGTATTGTCTGAATAGTCGGTATTTTCCTTGATTAACATTGTTGGATGCAAGAGCCCATCATCTGTAGTGATTACCCTCATACCTTCCACAACAGAGTAAGAAGTATTCCAATCTATCTCACGATCGCTGCGCACCAGAAGAGAATTTATTCCCTCCATGATCCCGAGCTCAGTGAACAATGCGTTCATGAAGTTTACATCTTCATTCTCACTCTTTTGCTGTGCTATCTGAATAGCAGACTCCAAACGTGTCAAACTGTCTTTTTCTCCTATCAGGAGATACTCTATTATTGCCATATAAGTTAGAAATTATTGTTGACTTTAATTTTTAGAATTGTTTTACACTCTCCCAGTGATCATCCGTACAAGGAATGTCATCGAAGAATGTATCTTTTGTTGCAACGTCGGGATGGGTACATTTGTCTGTTCCGAGTTTAGTACATGACGCACATTTGTCTTCATAACGACAACCGATTTCGTGAAACTTGGTGTCTGGCGTTGCTATCTCTGGAAACTCACATTTCGGTTTACCAAGTGCATTACATGACTTGCAAGTGGAACACCAATCAACCCAGTCGTCATCAATCCAGGCTATCAAATCACCGTTTTCATCCAGTGTTTCCATTATCCAAAGATATTTAAGATGAATGAAATAATCCAACTAATGATCATGAACACTAACTTCAGAAGTGTTATGAGGATGAATCCACCGAAGATCACAATCAAGAATCCAAATAAGAACATTAGCATAAGCATTCTGTTTTTATGATTAAGCCTACCTCCTTATGGGCGAATCGGCTGTTTCCCTATTGCTGAAGCAAAGGTACTTAATTTTTTGAATCCTTGGGCGTCTATTTCTTTCAATGATGTTGGAAGAAATACATTGATATCTTATTTCCCTTGTAATACTGTTGACAATAAGCGAGTTATGCTTTCAAATCTTTTGAAAGGTTTTTGAGTAGTACCTTCATCCTTCGTCAGAATCATCTAACTTATAGGAAAACAATCTGTACTCTTGTTCACCGTTTACATTATAAACGGCTGAACATACAATGGGCAAGACGGGATGTTCCATCATCATCTTCTTCAAACTTCAGTCCAGGAAGTGACAAAGGTTCATCCTGCCCATCAACGTATGATCCTATATAAACGAAGCCATCAGGTAGTTTAAGATCGTGATCATATTGTACACCTAACTTCTTACAAACGGCAACATATTCTTCTTTTGCGCTGGCAAGTGCTTGCGCCTCGTCATAATCATCTTCATCGAGTATGTCATTCGACTTAATAAAATCAGCAGGTTCCCACGCAAACAGTAAATGATAATATGGTCCTGTTTCGCCGAAGTAAAAATGGCTTGCTCCATTTCTGATATATCTTGCGTGTATATCCTCCTGAATGAATGAAGGGAAATATGGACATTGTCCTTCGGTGTTGAACCACTCAAAGATACTTGTCTCATACTCCGCAGAAATAAGACTTGTCGTTTCCTTTATCTGCTCTTCGATATTCTTGCGCCAAGGATATATGCAATTTTCAAAATCCGAGTCAGCCTTGATATATATCTTCATACGTCCTTAAAATTTGTTTCAGTTTAGCTACCTTTGAAAGTTTTATTGATGTGAGAAGCGGTAAAACTTCACATCGTTGCTGTCATCAAGATAAACTCCGTCAATATCACGATAGTGAGAGGCGTACTTATTTGCCATCTCCCATTCGTCATCGTCCATAGGTTCGCTGCTCATGCGAGTAGAGTATTCCTCCATGAATGCCTTCATTGCTTTGTCATAGAGTGCTGGATTCTGCTCCTTGAGCCATGGGTCGAATGTCAGGTGATGGTCTTCTTCCTCTATGCCAACGAGAACGGTTGCCAATGCTTTGTTGTATAAGGCTACGAGTTCATCAACCTCAGCTGCTGGCATTGTAGCAATCTCACCTTCGTCGTTATCGTTGATCATTACACCAATTCCAATTTCTTTAAGTTCCATAGTTATCTGATTTTATTGTTATTGTATATGAGTTGCCTCCAAGAGGCATTTTATCATCTTTGCTGTTATC
Source organism: Bacteroidaceae bacterium (assembly GCA_024401215.1). Classification (GTDB taxonomy): domain Bacteria; phylum Bacteroidota; class Bacteroidia; order Bacteroidales; family Bacteroidaceae; genus Minthosoma. The sequence continues at coordinate 8,525 of JAKSLL010000038.1, read as the reverse complement.
GGAGGACAGATGTTGGAAATCTCCGTCTTGGAGTAATACCAAAGGACTTTAAGACCGTTGTCCTTACAGTAGTCATTTATCTCATTCATCGTAGTGACATTACGTGGAATGTTACTATTGGTATCTAATACGAATCTCACGGCTTCATCCTCAGTGAGAAAATGTCCTTCGAATTCATCTTCAGCTTCGTCCAGGACGACTACATGGTAGGGACAGACGAATACCTCGCGATTAGAATCGTTTGTCCAATGTTCATCAGTTTCGATAGTATGCAGCTCGAAGAAAACACCTTCCGGCAGCTCGATAGGTAGCCAGTTTTCCCTGTCCTCGTACTCCGTTACCGCCAACTGGTATGGCAGTGGTTGACGTCCGTTAATATGGATTTCTGTGTGGCAGTACTCTGTAGTTATCATTCTGTTCTATAGTTTTGCTTCTATTTCATCAATAAGGATTTGTGGATAATCATCGTGTATAAAGACAATCTGCTTGTCTGACATGTCCTCGTCAGCATCATTGTAACCGCACATGGCAACCTTGAAATCTTCGATGCCTTCAAGCAAAGAATATTCATCACGTTCATACTCTTCGTTTGTAAGCAAATCAACCAACATGCGGTTGCGAAGCTCTTCGAGTTTGCTGCATTGATCAAGAATGCCCGCTATGGTTATGCCACGGCTACAGAGGTGGTAAGCAACATCTGGTGTGATGTCGCTATCCGGACCTTCTTCGTCTTCTATGGAGCACTTTACCTCATAGGCAGCGGATTCTACAATCTTGTCCCATGCCTCTTTGGGTATTGTAATCTCCTCTGTAAAGTCCAGTTCTCCAACAGTCGCCACAACTGTTATTGTCTTGTCCTGGTTGTTCTCCAACTGCTCTATTATAGCTTTCAGGGCATCGCTGTTCCCAAGTTCCGTCTTTGTCATATTATTATGTAAAAATCTGATTAATTTTCTCCATTCGTTTTGCTTTCTGAGCCTGAAGTACTCCTTCTTTCATCCACCATATTGCATAAGAGATGAATGCGAAATCCTTGTCCAGGTCAAACTTGCGTGCTGCACGCTTCAATGCAGATTCACAGGCAGAAGTTATTTCCTCATCTGATAGTCCCTTTCCTTTGTACTGTCGCATCACAGATGCAGTAAATTCTTTGTGGAGTTCTACCAAACGAGCCTCCGCTTCTGTATCGCCACTCTGAATCTGGGCAATCAACTTGCGAGCTTCAATGTCTTTTTCGTTGTTCTTCTGTTCCATGATGTCTTTATTGTGTTGATATGTGTATTCAGTCTTCTTCTGAAATTCTTGTATTCATATTCCTTTGTCGTTAATGTTAGATGGTGTAGTTTTCATCTAACAAATTCATTATTACCCTTTGCTGCATACAGCTTTCTATCTGACAAAGCTTATACATGCCGTAGAACACAATTCGCTGTTCTTTCCAATCAAAAGCCAGTACGGCATAGTCCTTGTCTTTCGGGGCATTGAGAATCTCCTCGAAGAAGCACCTTTTCTGAGCATCATCTTCTGGCACAACAGACGCAACAAGCTGTTCCTGTATCATCTCACCATTTATGGAATCTGAAATCTCATATACCAGTGCATCTGCTGACAAATCAAAATCATTGGCAGTATTATGACAGCTCAGTTTGCCAAAGAGAGAATCAAGTTCGGTGGTTACCTCCGACATCTTGCAATCATCAATGCAGATACTGTCACCTTTCTTGATGAATCCTCTGTCCTTATAGAAGGAGAACTCCATAGGAATGCCTATTCTGCAATTAAGTTCATTTGAGTCATAAGAAGAAACATCGTCGAACAGCTCGTCTTCAAAGATGCTCTTGTGCATCTTGTTCTTCTCATTTGCTACTACTGCAATCGTTTTGTTTGTCATTTCGCTCATAATCCTTTATTTGTTTATGTTGGTGATGCAAAGGTACGATATCATGTTTCTTACACCTTTACCGATACTTTCTTTATAGCCGAGAGTTTTTCTCCTGACTGAAGTTGGCTTATACAGTTAATCATATACTCACCTTTCACCACTTTGGAGAGATGAGTTGGTGTACCGTTCCATAAATTGAAATCATAATCCTTGTCCTTCATTTTATAGTGCTTCAGACAGATAGCTTTGAATGTTGATTTCAATTTTATAACCAGTGGTGAAGCTCCTGGCGCATATTCATCCTTGTCCAACAAATCATTAGCCCATGATGGAACAAGAACGAGGTTCCAAAGATTGGTGAAATATCTTGGATCGTATGCATTGCCCCAGAGATGAGAAATTTTATAATTCTGGAAAATTGTGTCAATGCCACCGTTAACGGTATATCCTGTGTAAACGCTGATTTGTGACTTCACCTGTGCATTGCCGTTACCGTCAATTTTAACAGGATAGACTCCTTTATAAACTAAACCAGAGGTATTTACAGCATCTTTCTTCGTGGAGACAGTTTTGTTATAGGCTCCATTTTCCGAACTCCATCTTGCAGGAAGTTCTTGGTTGTTGGTTATACACGATACAATTTCCTTATGTCGGTCGATTGTGCTATCCGGATCAAAGAAATAGGAATTCTCGATTGCCATACGGATGAAGTCGAAGGCTTTGACATTCATCAAACATTCGTTGCCGTCAATCTTATGGATATCAGGTTTACGGAACGAATTACGGATGGAGCTTAACTGCTTAGTATTATACGATGATGTCCATGTAAACTTGTCGATCCATACCTGATTACTATTTAAATAAATAAGCAACGCTTTAAGTGCGGAACATGAATTTCGCAATTCTTTGTAGTTCTTGTCATCAAGTGATGTTCCTGATTTCTTGTGATAATCAATGCCACTATTTACAAATTTCAATACGACTTCAGCTGTAGTAAGAGCAAAAAGCAGATCTTCATTGTAAATAAATCCCTCAATAATAGTAAGGTAGTCATTATCATTGAAAATCGTTGCAAGATACCTATTGGGAATAATACTTTTCGCAGGACTTTCTAAAATTCCCTGTACTGCATTATTCAGATAAGTCTGATAAGAAGAATCTGATTTTACTACTGGATCGTCAACGCTCTTGCCGTATGTTCCCACTGGAGCTTTAACCCATGTTTTAAAACTGTTTGTCATATTTGTTGTCATATTGCTCATAATTCTTTATTTATTTGTTTAATGATGCAAAAGTACGATAAATTTCTTATCGAAACCATGAAAATGCTTTCAAAGAGTTTGAATAACCTGTTGACGTATTGAAGTCATTATTTGTTAATCGTTCATTTTTAAGATGTTAGGCTTTCAAATTCTTTGTATGACTATTTACATTCTTTTTCTACTTTTTTCAGAATAGATCTTAACAACTCATATTTCTTTTCATCTTGTGAAGGTTTGCAAATGATTTTTTTATATTCTCCATACTCATTCAATCCTTCAATGAATTTATTTACGTCAATACAACAACCTTTGTGAAGTATCTTATAGTATAATTCATACAATGTGCCAACTTCATCTTTAGATTGCTGATGAATGTATGCACCAAAACCATAATGTGCAATGCAAGAAGTCTTTTCCTTTTCAGCAACTCTCTGTAGAACATTATCAAATGACCTGCCGTTGCACTGATATAAGAAATCAAGCATACCAGCTTCAGCAAGTGGTTCCTCAATAAATTCTAAATCAGGTTTTCTCGATAAACAACAATCGAAGTATGCATGCATTAACTCATGAAGAATGGTAGAAGCTTTGATTTCGGCAAATTCGTCATCAGGAATATTCTTGATAAAGAGAGTTATTTTCTTCTCTAATGGACTATATTGCCCATATCTGCATATACCAGATTCATATACGGGAGATTGGGCATCGTCAATTTCGAATTTTATGTCGTTTTCTAATAGTTTATCACAAACTAACCAATTAGAAAGTTCTCTTCTTAGCACATCGAATAATCGTTCATCTTCATCTTTCATTTTAATGGTAAACTCTTTTATTTTTCTACTAATTTCTTCTCCCAAAATATATTTGTATGGAAGAAAAAGATTGTCTAGCACAGAATACTCATCCGTGTCAAACAAATCATCATTAAATAGACTCATAGCTATTATTGTTTTTAGAAGTTATTAATTCATTTACAATCTCACGTCTCACTTCGTCACGCACTTTGGCTCTCACAATGCCACTGACCTTGCGATGTCCACCCTTCGGAATCTTATGCCCACCAAAGTTTGTTGACTCTTGCAACCAAGCCACTTTGCTAAAACTGCACCTGGTAGTGATAAACTTCGAAGGTTTGTTCTTCGGACACTCATCCTGCCGATGCTCATTGCGCACAGGAAGGTCAGCCTTTGCCATAAACAAAGACCGACCTTTCCATTGCTTCCGCATGAATTTGTTATGTAGGTTACTCCGAGACATCAAGGTTGATTAAATCTTCCGTCTCGTAGATAACCATTGCTGTAACGTTTCGACCACTGCGTCCATTATTTGGTTCTGCAGTGTACTTAACGTCCTTAACCACAATCATGTTTGCATGTTCAGAAAGAAAATCGTTAACCTTTCTTTCTAATGCTCCAATAGAGGTAGAGCTGTCAAAAAACTTTACTTGTGTCATAATTTTTTTATTTTGTTAAACGTTAATTGATTGATACTTGTTCTACGATTGTTGGCTGTTATTCTCTCGCTTTCGATACAAATAAGACCGACCTTTCCATTGCTTCCGCATATATTTGTTATGTAGTTTGCTGCGAGACATAAATGATATCCCAGCTTACTATTCTATTGTTCTTTCTCCACTTTTATTTTACACTTATTCTTTAGGCTGTCTATTGTAGCCATAAGATCATTAAAATATTTTGAACCTGCTCCCCAAATTTGATTAGGAATATATAACTTGTCATTGCCAATAATTACTTCGTCATGTTTTTTATCGTTAGATTCCGTAAAAAAACTTGAACATATTCCTGAAAATGTTTTACTCAACTCATCTTTGGTTATGTTAGGGTTTGCGGAGATGTATGTTTCTACAAATTTTGAAGCGAGGTGAGCTTTACTGATATTATTTACAGTATTTCCATTGAAGGATATTTTATACTTTGTACGGTCTTTAGGGTCTTTTTCTATATTTGCTAAAGCGTCAGACAAATCCTCATCTCCTATAGCTGTTATTGCAGCTCTTATAAGATCTTGATTCTCATTGAAGAAATTAACAAGTAGTTCTTTTTCTTTTGCTGGTATTGCCATAATAGTTATATTTTTATTTGTATCAGTTTCTGAAGGTTTACTTAAAATTCGTATATAATCAAATAATTTGGATTTATGATTACTTGGTATGTTACTACGTTTGTATATTGGCTCGATTATTTTATCTAATAGTTGCTGATAATTAATTTGGATATATTCCTTGTTATGACATTCTGGTTGAACTATGTTATCTAACTCATAATCAGAAACTGGATTAAGGAAAACAAACAAATTTATATCTTTTGAGTATGTTTTTTTTATGTACTGATTATACGCATCTGTTTGGTATAACGTATATACTGAATCTTTTGATGTTTTAACTTGTTTATGTTGTTCATTAAACCATTTTGTCGTTTCGGGAGCATCTATTTTGTTTTCAATGACGATGTGAATAGTACGTTTTTCTTGCTGTTCAGGTTCGACAGCACGATTGTTCAGTAAAATGTCAATAGTTAGAAATACATCTATGTTTCCTTTTCCATACGGAGGTTTTCCCACTTCTCCCTCTTTTACTTCAATTGGAAATTCTGAATCTGCTTTACATGAAGTAATGCATAGTCTGCTATTATAGAAGCTATCAACAAGTTTTTCATAATTTTTTAACAGTCCTTGTTTTTCTGCTCTTTCTAATAATAACACCAAAAGTTTTTTACAGGGTCCATTATTAATGTCGTTGTTGAACTCTGGACAATTAAAAAACCATGCAAGGAAATGTGTATGAGATGGTTCGCTGCGTCCCAATTTTAGGATCTCCCACAACGATTTATAGGAGTAATAATTATTCAGTTCTTCTCGACTCTCGTTAAGTGAGAATTTTCGAATCATATTTTTTATTTCATCAACAGTAAATTCCATATTATAAATTTGATTTTGTTAATTGTTGCATAGTTAAACTCAAAACGTCCCATTCAAGTAAGCCTTCGTCTGAACGAATCTTGGTTCGTAATAGGCGCTACTGTTATAGTTGTCTATGGTTTCGCTTATTGGTGAAGCATAGACGCTGATGATTGAATCTGCAAAGTTGCCACCTGAAGGTGTCACAGAATCAACAAGACGTGCATAAACCTTTCCCATCTGAGTATCTGATGGTACTTTGTCTGTGAATCGTGGGTCAATAGATGTTACATCGAAGTCTCCTGATTCAAGGGCATACTCATCTTTCCAGTCAGCAACAACCTGTTCTGGATTAAGACAATGGAGAGTGCCAGCGATGGATAGCTGACGTTCGAGTGCAGCCTTACCAAGCTTCTCTACAACATAGTTGTTGCGCTGATGAAGATGGCGTGCAGTACGTTCTATCTTATAGCATACGAAATAGAGATCATTGAAGGTTATCTCTTCATCCGAGAAATATATGTTCTTCATACATAGTTATTTTTATTTTGTAACTTCTAATAACATCTCCCACACCTTCACCATGGCAAATGTATCAAGACAGCAATAGTCGAGGAGGGCTTTGCGAGTGTGCTCACGTTCCTCCGGTGTCATCGCTGCCATTAATGGATAGATGCTCATTGCCTCACCACCATTCTGTACACCTCCTGTGAGATTGTGATAATCCAATTGCGGGTCGTCAGGGAAGAGTGCTGGGAGAACTTTCTTGATAGAGAACGAACCGTTCATGGCTGGCTTATAATAGTAGCCGACACGGAATGGATCGAGAAGGTCAACAATGTGGTCCTTTATGTTAATAAGGTGTGGGGCAAGGTCGGGATATGCCTCTGCAAGTTCCTTCAGGCGAGTGCACTCGAAGGCTTTGTTGTATGCCGTGGTGCAGACATTCATCGGAATGTCATGGCAGAGCTGTTCGGCAAGGGCACGACGTGGGTCAGTAACACCATCACCAAGAAACTCGCTGTGTTTCAGTTCGCCTCCTTCTTGCTCAATATAATGCAGGGAATACTGGAATGTAACTTGTTGGTATGGATGCGTACCCTGATACTTCGGTATTACGGTTTGCTCCGTCTCGAAGTCGAGAAAATAAAGCGGATAAGACAACTGTGTCAGGAACTCCCGTATGCCTTCCTTGTTTATGTATGTCTTATCGCCAAGTGTACACTCCAACTGCAACTGTTGTGTGTCGCTCAACTTCTGCTCTCGCATGTCCTCAAGAGTGATGCGACCTTCATTCATATGCTCAAGTGCATTCTTGAAACTCATTCGGTAAAGGTCAAAGACGGATGGATGAGGGATGATGTCTCGCGAACAATACTCCCAGAAAGCACAGTCGTACGGTTTATGGCAGTATTCGCCAAGCTCACACTCTGGCTCTTCGTCTTCAAGCATCTGTTTTGCTTGGGCGATACGTGTAGATACCTTAAGATACTCATTAGCTACTGCCTCGCTGATATCATTTATATTGAAGAATTCCTTTACATCAAAATCTCCATCCAGTACATACTCATTGTTGATATTAACGAGATAGGTCCCCGTTACATTGATACCGCAATTGGTTAGCACATACTTCTGATAGGCAACATCCTGTGCATATACTTCGAGATGACTGAGGTCAGTACTGCTCTTCACTTCGTAGATTGCGTAGCCTTCTTCCGTCTTGTGAAGAATATCTACAGCGCAATAGCATCCATCAAACGAGAAAGCAGCTTCGGCAATATTATCCACATTTCGGTTAAGGCAATTCTGAGTCTTTGCAATCATTGCTTTCAGGTCAAGACGCTGTGTACCATCAGACATCTGCATATAAGAAGTTACGTCTTCAAACTCACCAAACAACCGCTTGGCAAGTTCACCAACTTCACTACCAGCCTCAAATCGTGCCTGAACAGATGGGTCAATAATCTGCTCCTCTGGCTTGTTGATGCGAAGCCACAATGCCTTAGGACATTGGCAATATGTGGTGTATTTAGATTTTGAAAGATTCTTCATAACGTTATTTAGACGTGATTCAAGGTTATTCTTTACTTATTCACCCTCCATTTCGGGGTCATTGAGAAGCTTCTTTGACATCGACTCCAAGAGTCTTGGCTATCAAATCAAGAGTTGGTAAATCAGGTTGAGCAGAGTTGCTGCACCACTTAGATACAGTACAAGTACTCTTACCGATTTATTCAGCAAGCCACTTAGCAGTTCTTTTCTGTTCCACAAGAACAACTTTTATGCGATTAGATCTGCCATTGTTATAAAAGATTTAATTCAGGCGCAAATATATGCAAAAAAAACGATAATAACAAATAACTACGCTTAAATGATTGTTTCCTATTATTTTTAACATGATTCAACTTTGCAAGTTTCAACTTGCTCGTTTTGGGGAGTTAAAGTGGAGTTAAAGAGGAGTTATC
>JAKSLL010000037.1 GCA_024401215.1 Bacteroidaceae bacterium | reverse complement strand
AAGAAACTAGGATAACTAGAAATACTAGAAAAACTAGAAAAGCCAGGAAAACTAGAAAAGCTAGAAAAGCTAGGAAAGCTAGAAAAGCTAGGAAAGCTAGAAATACTAGAAAAGCTAGAAAAGCTAGGAAAGCTAGAAATACTAGAAAAGCTAGGAAAGCTAAGAAGAATAAGAAAAAGGCTCTTTTTATCTGTTTTTATTATTTTTATTATTTTTCCTTTCTTGCGCGAAGCGCACGCCTCTCACGCGTACATATATAATATTATATTAGCATATTTCACCGCCCTATTAGTTCCGCCGCATCAATGCAGGGTGTGATAAGCCGCAATTTCCTGTGCCGATAATGCGCATTTTGTGCCCGCAATGCGAGGCGGGCTAAGATGCAGATGCTTCTGCCCGTAAAGCATAGATGCTTGCGCCCGCAAAGCTTCTGCACGCGAAAGGGCAAAGCCTCACGGGGATGTTTCGAGAGGATGAATGACCTGCCGACGCCGCACATCTATGGGCGCTGAAGGTTTCTTGAATTTGGATAAAACATTCATACATTGAAAAACATGCAGTTTATTTGGGTGGGCAGCAGTCTTTTTATAGATAGCGTACCTTTATAATTTTTGATGTTTTATCCAAAATCTTTATTTACTTACGCTTTACTCCCTTTACAGCCTCCGCCTCAAGAGGATTATCTGGCCAATAATGCTTGGGGTAACGCCTTTTGAGTTCTTTTTTCACTTCGAAATATGCACCATTCCAAAAACTTCGCAAATCTTGAGTTAACTGTACAGGTTTATAGCCTGGAGAAAGAAGTTCCATAAGAACCGGAATTTCATCATCATTCACGCGAGGTGTATCATTAAGTCCAAAACACTCTTGAAGTCTGACAGAAACGATTGGGGCTTCTGCCCCCACCCTATAGTCGACCTTTATCTTACTGCCAGTAGGCACCACAATATGAGAAGGAGCCCTTCTGTCCACCTCCTTTTGCTGTTCGTAAGACAATCTGCTCCAGACAACCTCTTTCATGTTTATCTTTTTCAATTCATTAGATGTCCTTGCATTGTCTATGTAAAATGGCAACCAGTCGGATATTGTCATAACCAGAGAATCCTTGTCAACATCAGGTAGTTCCAATTCTGGAGCCCAAGAAGCAACAGCCTGCACCCTTCTCTGCAGTCGCAGCAAATCATCAGAAGCGAAATCAAACATGCTATCCCCCTCCTTACTTGCCGCCTTACATACCGCAGCAAGCACATCTTCCTTATTTACGGTGTTACTCGTTTGAGAATCAATCACTATCTGTCCAATCCTCTTTTCGCGGACAGCATTAACAGCGCCTTCTCTACTATTCCATGCCACATACTCTCGCTCTTTCACCATTCCCGTCAAGCAAGCCTCATCAAGCGGAGAACACAAAAAGACACGCCCCTTACCATGATGAGAATGCAGCGAAGCTATCGAAAGCCATTTATATGTGCAGACAGCATTATCTGCATGAATACAAACCCTATCTCCCCTTGCGAGCAAATACTCGCCTACACACTTATCGTCAGCTTTAGCAATCCTCTCAGGGAAAGCATGCATCATAACATATCCGCAATCCGTAGAATGAGTGATGCTATTATCCTCTTCAACATCCACAATCTTCCGGTATTGCAATGCAACACGATTTACCCTTTCCCAGACTCTGCTCATTCTTCCACTCCGTCGCTGCTCGCGAAGCATAACGACACGAGAATTCATATCTATGTCATCACCATCTGCAAGAGGATCTTTCTCTCCAAGGATTGCCGCCACATCAGCAGCCAGCGCCTTCATCTGAGGAGATTCAGCAGACAGCAACATTGCCGCAATGCGTGGATGACAAGGCACATTCGCAATTCGTCTGCCAAATTGCGTTATACGTTTGTCATCGCCAATAGCACCAAGCACCTTCAACAATTCTTCCGCGCTTATCAAGCTTCCTGTCGGAGGAGGCGTAAGCCATTGCAAACCACGTATTTCCGCACCTCCCCATGCAGAGACGTCCAATAATACTGACGACAACTCAGAATAAATAATTTCAGGAGAGCGACACTCATTCATCCTATGCTCTGTGGCAACGCTCCACATCCTGTAACACACTCCTGCTTCAATTCGTCCAGCTCGACCTGCTCTCTGGTCTGCCATATCTTTGCTTATCCTTACCGTCTCAAGATTGCTCAACCCACTTCTTTGATTGTAAACAAGAGTGCGACACAATCCCGAATCGACAACCACCCTCACTCCTTCAATCGTCAAGGACGTCTCAGCTATTGGCGTGGCAAGCACCACTCTTCTTTCTCCCCCCTTACTTGGCGACAGAGCCATGCTCTGCTGTTGAGGTGAGAGAGATCCATATAACTTATATACACGAGTATCGGGCAATGTCACATTCAACAGTTTCTCACACATAAGAATCTCAGCCTGTCCAGGGAGAAAGACAAGGATATCGCCTGTTTGTTCACGAAACGCCTTAACCACTACCGATTTCACAGCATCCGCTATTTCGTTCGATGCCGAAACTTCTGACACATCACAATCACCAACCCTCACAATATCAACAGGAAACATCTTGCCTTCGCATTGAACAAGAGGTGCATTAAGTGCTGAGCAAATAAAAGAGGCATCAATAGTTGCCGACATTATAACAATCTTAATATCAGGCCGTATTATCTGCTGAGCTTCACGTATCATCGCCAAAGCTACATCCGACGTAATACTGCGTTCATGAAACTCATCAAACACAACCACAGACACCCCATCAAGTGTAGGGTCATCCACAATCATACGAGTAAGGATTCCCTCTGTTATAACTTCAACACGAGTAGCCTTCGAAATCCTGCTTTCAAACCTTACCCTATAGCCTACACTCTCGCCAACTTCTTCGCCAGCAAGATAAGCCATTCGCTCAGCAATATGCTTTGCGGCAACGCGTCGTGGCTCCAAAACAAGAATCTTGCCTTCATTTCCCCACTCATTAAGAATAGTGAGAGGCAAAACCGTAGATTTTCCTGCTCCTGGCGGAGCTGTCACCACCACACTACCATTCTGTTTCAACCTATCATTGACTTCATCAGCTATGCCAAACGCGGGAAGCTTCTCTATCTCAGCCTGTCTTTTATACGCCTTTACCATCCTTTCTTATCCTCTACTCCTTCACGTATTTAGGTGCATGCGACTCAACTTTTGTGACATACTTATCTCCATCTATTCCAAGATAATCAGGAAGATAGAAACCAAGATGAGGTGGTTGATTATAAGATGAATTCTGCCACGCCACACCCAACCTATACACATGATCCTGCATCAGACATGGTACTTTATAATCCGTCTCCTCTGGGGTTGAGAATATCACAAGATTATATTTCTCTTCACTCCCATCTCTATCGACTTGATACATGATTATCTCTTCACGCCAATCTCCTAACAAATCTGCTTGAAGACAAGGAACAGACTTCGTGTAATTGCATGTTGAAGGGTTACCATAATCAGCAAACTCTATAAATGTCACAATCCTGTCATTTGCACTATCATACGAGCATATACGAGGAAAACTTCGGAAAGCACGTTTATTGAAACGCCCGTCGAAAGTCTGATCATAAGGGTCGCCTGTCCAATACACTCTGAAATTCATATCAGCTTGTGCGTCAAGAAGTTTCTTGCCATCGCTACACGCAAATATTCCACGCTCAGCTATAGTCCAAAATTCATATCCCCTATTTTTAGGGATAAAATCGCAAGCCAATGCCCTTCCATTATCGAATTCTCCTTTACGATACACCAGCAGTTCGCCAGTTGCTGCATCGTGAACATCATAACCATACGGACGCTCCTCATGCGGAATCATCACTTCAAGTCCTGCCCTATCTGGACATAAATCAGTAAGATGAATGGCATCTCCATGTCCTAACCCTGTTGAACATTTCAGTTTTCCATCGTGTGAGATTGTCGCGCCACCAATAACAATATCATCTTTGCCGTCTGTATCGACGTCGGCTACTGATATGCTATGTACACCCTGGCCAAAACTCGACGCACCTTTACCACTTGACAGGACGTGACCGAGGGAATCTGTCACCTCCCATCCGTCACGATTACCTCTGTGCAGCCATCTGGTTTTCAAAATCTTGCCATCCCAATCCACAGCCCACAAAAAGCAATAAGTATAATATCCTCTTTCCATTATGGCAGACGGAAGCCTCTCCTCACCGTCAAGGTAAGCCACAGCAGCATTATATCGTTCTCCGCGATTGTAATTTGTTGGTTTGCCCATAACAGTCTCCCAATCGCCATATTCCATCTTTTCACCGCCAACATTCATGCTTCTATTTGGAGCATACCAGATTGTGTTCTTTGCCGCACCATTTTGTCCATCAAAAACCGTCAGAAACTCCTCTCCTCCAAAAACATGACCAGCAGCATTTACATACACCTTGCTATTATCAACAGACTTAATCCTATCATCAGCAGAAGCTTCTGACACATACCTTCCTACTCCGTCAATAGTGCCTGGAGCAGTCTTGCATATAAATTCCGCCTTGCCATCACCATCAAAGTCATAAACTAAAAAAGGAGAGTAATGATTGCCCGACCGAATATTCAAACCCAGATTCAGTCGCCACAACAAAGTGCCATCCATCTCATAAGCATCGAAGATGCAAGGAGACGTGAATCCATTATGCCCATTGTCATTGCTGTTATTAGGAATCCATCTCAACACAATCTCATAGTCGCCATCACCGTCAAGGTCACCCACACTTGCATCATCTGGACGATAATAACCTTTTGCGCCATTTGCTGCCGTTTGAACTGGTGGTTTGCTTATTGAAATTTTAGTAAAGATGCTTCCCCAAGCCTTACACTCACTCTTTTCTACTACCTGATTTTGGCAAACAGTCTCCACCACATACACATCGCCAGTTTTGCCTTCTGCATCCAGAAAGTTCGTTTTCGTTGTGATGCCAGATGCCACCCTCTTGCCATTCCTTGACACATTGAAAGTAGCCCCTTCTTTGTCATCTATCAATGAACGCCAAGACACAAGAATACCATTAGACGCCGTGACAGCCACTGGCGCCCTATTGAGTCTTTCTTTCACCTGCTGTGCTTTTACCTGCAAACAAAGCAGAAGAAAGACAAACAAAAAACATTTATTCATATACATAGAATTTCAAATCACACGTCATCAGTAATTATTCACACATATACAGTTGCAAGTCAACCTTTTACAACATTATCACAATCCTTCTCACTTGCGTTTCTCTCAAGAAGATGTCGCTTCAATTTGTTACACATAGGAACAAATATCACCACCGACACAACGCCAGATATTACGCCACATGTAATTGGCACAAGTGCATCAAATATTGTAATTACATTCTCTTTTGCCACAATAACAGAAAACCATTTTATCGCCATTCGCCTTATCACGACAAATGCCGGACGTGAGAACTTTGCAATAGCTTTAGGCCCCAACCGCTTAACAATCTGCTTGCTCAACCACCCCAGCAAACTCTTCAACTTTTGCAGAAGCGGATACTTGCCAATCATCAACCCAGAACTGTCGATAGCTATGATTTTCTCGATGCCAGCCTTCTTGTCTCTTTTTAAGTCGCACTCCTCACCATACATTATCATAATTTTCTGCATAGCAATATATAGAAGGCATTGAAAGAGGATGAAATCAGCAATACAAGCAGGAATTGTGTACCATAAACTTTCTGGTACTATGGTGAAAAAGAAAGATGCTATGAACAAAACGCAAGAATATCTACACATCATCTTTTTATAATAGCTTTTCATGTATTTTTCATCAAGCACATCTGCCAAAGATGAATCTTTTGCTTTCATAACGAGCTGTTCAACATCTGCGCTTTTCGACTTCAACACAACTCGCCTTATGAAGGCGTCTCTGTCAACTTTCATAAAACTCACCCTAAGCAGCAAAGCCAAAGCACGGCGGTACTTATCAAGCCCCCATTCTACTTTTGCCTGTATCTTTGGTCCTATTGCCATGATTTGATGCTTTGTTTATACTTATTAAAATGCTGCTTATGAAGTGAATATTTGATATTCTTACTATTGCAAATTTAACATTTTTACATCATTTAGCAAAATATTATCTCAGAAAAAGCACAGAATGGCGCATAACATACTTCATTTTAATTATTTATTGTAACTTTGTGGAAAATTTTTAACAGCAAAAAAGGTAAACACCCTATAAATCACAAAATGAAGTCCAAATACCTGACAATCCTATTTGTCACAATCTTCTCGGCAGCAAACTTTCTTTCATCTTCATGCACATCATGTTCGCAAACAAACAATGTTGACACTCTCGCTGTCGACTCTGACTCAATACGCGCAGTCATTGAGGCAGAAAGAATAGCAAACACTCCCCTCCCAAACAAACAGCTGCCATCTGTTGACGGCATAGAATACAGCATAACCGTCTTTGACTCTGTAACTTCTGGCAACATACAGAATTTGAAAAGCCTATACGACAACAGCTGCGGTTCATTCACCTTCAGAGGCAATCCAATGAGAAATGCCAACTATGGCGGTAAGGTAAAAGGCACTCCGAAAGAAATTGTCGAATTATGGAGTTTCAAAACCGAATACGATGGCACACACACCTCAATGGGCACATGGGGAGGCGGTACTGGATGGACCGGTCAGCCTGTATATGTAAAGTGGAGTGACGAGCTGATGGACAGATTTAAAAAAGAGTCTCCTGCGCTGACCGAAGCCTTTGGCAATGAGGAGATAATACTTGGCTCACTCTGCTGCAAAGTATATTTCATTAACTTCAAGACAGGCGAAGCATCACGAAAGCCACTCGATGTCATCAATCCAATAAAAGGTTCCGTGAGTCTTGATCCTACGCTCAACGGTAATCTTTATGTCGGTCATGGAATCCCAAAGGTAAACCCTATGAGCCAAATGGCGTTTAACCTTTTCACTCATAATCAAACCTTCTTCTCCGGGAAAGATCCAAATGCACGTATTTCATGGTGCGCCTTCGACTCATCTCCTATCCGACTCGGTCAATTCCTCTTCTGGCCAGGAGAAAATGGCACATTATATAAATACAAGATTGACGGCGAGAGCCTAACCAAGCATTCCACACTGCGATTCCATGCCAAAGGCGATGGATATGCAGGCACAGAAAACAGCCTCTGCGTTTATAAGAATTATGGGTATTATGGCACAAACCATGGAGATGTCATCTGCGTGGATCTCAACACGCTGACACCTATATGGCATTACGACAATCATGATGACATTGATGCATCAATCGTTTGTGAAGTCATCGACAACACACCTTATTTGTATTGCGGATGCGAGGTGGACCGCCAAGGCGACACAGGCACATGCCATTTTGTGAAACTCAACGGACTAACAGGCGAATGTCTTTGGGAGACCATCATACCTTGCAAGAAACTCAACTTTGGAGGGAAGCATTTCGATGGCGGTCTCTACTCTACCCCACTCATTGGAAAAGGCGACTGCGAAGGTTTGATTTTTGCTAATATCTGCCAGCGTGACAAATCAAGCAGAGCAGAGTTCACAGCATTCAACAAGGCTACAGGTGAAGTCATTTACCGCACTCAGCTGAAAAGTTTTGCATGGTCATCTCCTGTAGGCTTTCTCAACGAGAATGGCAAACAATACATCTTTGCGGGTGATGCGTCTGGATTTGCCTATCTGATAGACGGCAAGACAGGTGAAATTATCTTCACAAAACTTATGGTTGGCAATTTTGAGAGTTCACCCGTGGTTGTTGGAAACCAGCTTGTTGTTGGTTCACGAGGCAACACTATACACAAATTCGAAATAAGATAATACAAGTTTCGCAAGCTCCACTTGTTGTGGAGTTAAAGGAGTTAAGGAAGTTAAAAACTTGCGCTATCGCAGAAAGAAACTTGAATAAGATAATACAAGTTTAGCTTTAAGGAGTTTACAGGAGTTAACAAATGCGGGACATTCGTTTGATTTAGTACATTTTTGTAGAAACGATGCCCAACAACGTTAACTTGCTTTGCGAGGTAACGCTACCTAACGTTGCGAGGCAATGCTGATCTGCGTTGCGAGGTAAGACGCCTTCTGCCTTTTCAGTTTTCCCCATGCATCGGTAGTGACAAGAAGGATAAATAAAGTGTCATATTAACACACGAAAACAAACCAATTGTAATTATTTATATAACAATATATACTTTTTTTATGAGAAAATAACACTTTTTCTTCTTTTTTAACCTAATATAATCAGAAAAAAGCATAAATTTGCAACCGAGAAGTAACTAACAACTAACAATCAGTAGATAACATCGATATTTTTCCTCAACGATTATATTGTATTACTGTCTTTGAACAAAAACTCTTTACACATATATTTATATAACAGAAAAGGAGTTAAAAATGTTCAGTGACAGATTTATCACTTTGATAATAATTACTTTTACTAATAACAACTAACAACTATTTCTTATGAGACGAATCCTATTATGCTTACTCATTGCTGTGGTAAGTGTAATCACGGCATCGGCACAGCGCAAGACTGACCCTCTTGATCGCGGTCTGGTGGCAGTGAAGACAAATTCAGGTGTGTTTGTAAGCTGGCGAGTTCAAGCTGACGAATACTATGGCGTCACTTACAATCTTTATCGCAATGGGTCACTAATAGCCCAAAATCTTCTTGCATCTAACTATTCAGATACAGGAGGAAACACTTCAAGCACATATACCGTTGCACCAGTAAAAAATGGTGTAGTAGGAGCTCAATGCGCAGCATCTGCCACTTGGGCTAAGCAGTATCTTGAAATCCCAATGGCTAACGTACAGGCTAGTAATGGAGTTACCATCTGGAAGCACTCAAGCGGTAAAGTGATTGATCAGGGAGACTATGCTATCAATGATGTCGCATTAGGTGATGTGGACGGTGACGGAAAAATTGACTTCATTGTTAAGCGTAAAAACATGTGGGATGCAAACAGTTTGTTTCCAACTAACAATGGCTTATACTTTGCACACATAGAATGCTATGCATCTTCTATCAACTACGGCAGATTGTGGTGGATAGACTGTGGTCCAAACATCTGTTATGGTGCTGACGAGCAGTGGGATGCCGTAGCATTCGACTGGAACGAAGATGGTGCCTGCGAAGTGCTCTATCGTGGTGGAGCGAATACGGTGCTTCACCACAGCGATGGTACAACTCGTGTGATTGGTAATGCATCTGAGAATATCCGAGGCGGTATTAGCCACTCAGCAAACGCGACATTCACAAATGCTGGTGAGGAGTGGCTTATGTACATCGATGGCCGTACAGGAAAAGCATACGATGTCATCAGCTATCCTCTCCCTCGTGGTAAAGCTTCTGATTGGGGAGATGGCTACGGACACCGTTCAAGCAAATACTTTATGGGAGCCCCATATCTTGATGGTATCAACCCATACATCTTCCTTGGTCGTGGTATTTACACAAAGATTGATGCTTGTACTTATAGAGTGAACAAGAGCACTAATAAACTGTACAAGGTTGGAAGCACTTGGCACAGTTACAACAATGCAGGTTGGTATGGCCAGGGTAACCACAACTTCTCAATAGCAGATGTTGATCTTGATGGAAGCGATGAAATCATATATGGTTCGATGGTTCTTGATTTCCACACTGGTGACACAAGTCTTCATGGCATGTCTTCTACAGGACTTGGTCATGGTGACGCATCACACACAGGTGACTTAGACCCATACCGCAAAGGTTTGGAGACGTTTGCTTGTAATGAAGAGCGCCCTGGCAACAACTTCCGCAATGCTGCCACATGTGAGATTTACGCCCGCACCACTGCTGGTGGAGATGATGGACGAGCTATGGCAGGAAACTTCACAAACGATTACCCTGGCGGACAGGGAGCTTCTACTTCATCAGGAATTATCCCTCTAAGTTATGTGCAGCCTAATCCTACAGCTCCGACTTACATCAACGGATTAGCTAATAACTGGAATGCCAACACCCCAAATCCTATCGCTCTCAACTTCCGCATCTATTGGGACGGAGACCTCCTATCGGAGACAATCAACGGTCCTGGTGCATCTGAAGGATATCTGTTTGTGGATAAATGGGGAGGTCGTATCTTTGATACTGGTCATGGTAACTATGAAACGACGAACATCAACGGCACAAAGAAGAACCCTTGTGCTACAGGCGATATCCTCGGTGACTGGCGCGAAGAAATCGTGATGCGTTCTTCCGACAACCGCTTCCTTCGTGTATATACTACTGTAACCCCAACTACCAACCGTATGCCATCCCTCTGGTACGACCACCAGTATCGTCAGGCAATGGTTTGGCAGACAGAAGGTTACAACCAGCCTCCTCATCCAAGCTTCTTCGTAGGTGAACTTGAAGGATTGACTCAAGCTCCTCCTCCACTCACTTGGACAGGAAGAAGTGCAGACTATAACGGTGAACTTCGTGGTTCGCTCATCGGTGGTAAGGATGTGCTTATCATGACATACGGCGAAGGTCAGGAACGCTCTATCAAGGTGAATGCAAATGCTTGTCCTTCTACCCTCTTCATCAATTCACGCACAACTATCGAAGGTGGAGATCAGGTGGCATACAAAGAGACAAAGCACACCTGGGACCGCGTTCGTTTCACAGGTGAACCATTCACAGGAACAACAAACATCTGTAAGCAGGGTGCTTCTGCTACTCATTTCTCTTATGGCAATCACACCCATTCAGGAAAGACTGATGTGTGGGATGGCGCACTCATCTGTAATGGTAGCGTGCTTTATAGTCCAATTTGGGCAAACATACACACAGAGCTCTTCCTTGGAAACAGCCTGGATGCTCAGGAAAGCGAGTATAAGTCCATCGAAATGGAATATGGCTCAGCTCTTTACATCACAAGTCAGGCAATATCAACTCCTTTGATTACTGACAATGGTTATGCTCACATGAAAGTCGGCAACCTCAGCATTAAAGAGGGTTCTCGTATCGTATTCGACTTCAATGGCGCAAACAATGCTAATGGTGACAAACTCGACATCACAGGCATCATTGACATCCGCAAGCGCAACTGGCAGTATGGTCCACGTTATTCTGCACCTGTATTTGAAATCCATTCAAATGGCGCCCTTGCTGCTGGCGATTACCTGCTTGGTGATTTCGGCACACTTGGCTCAGGCTCTCTCGGCGACATCGTAGTTGAGACACCTAATGGCAAGTCTGGAAGTGTTGCTCAGGTTTTTGCTAATGGTGGCAAGTATTATCTCCACATCGGCAACTCAAAGGTTTCTGACAACTCTGGCGACCCTCTCAACATCGGCGGCAAGATTTTCTATGTATATAATGAACTTCAGGACAAGTTCCTCAGCCGCAACGGCAACAACGCTCAGGTTGACAACTTCGGTGTGCCAATGGTATTCCAGTCTTCTGGCTCTACATACTCACTCATGCAGGCAGACAACAGCAGATACTACTCTGGCATGTACTGGACAGAAGCTAACAGCACAGCTGAGAATGCAACAAAATACCTCCTCGCACCTGTTAGCGGAATGGAGAACACATTCACATTCCACAACAACACCAATGCTGCTGATGATGGCAATATGTACATCAACACAAAAGAGCTCTATCGTGTAGCTAACAACTCAAGCGCAGTCAACACTCCTGACCTTCGCAACAGCTACTGGAAGCTCGTCACTGTAGCTGAGCGCAATGCTATCATCGCTAACCGCACAGAGCAGGCTGCCGTACAAGCTGCAGAACTGGCTGGCATTACTGTAGAAAACTACAGCAACCTTTCACAGCTTACTGTTGAAGAAAACTGTACAAATGCCATTCCAAACACTACATTTGGTCTTGCTGCTGAAAACAATGTATATGAAGTGTTCCAGGGCACAGTAAACCTCACACAGACTGCAACAGGTTTGAAGAAGGGTCTCTACCGTGTTACACTCCCTGCCCTCTATCGTCAAGGTACTTACGCAGACTGCGCAACACTTGCCGACAACCGCATGTCAATAGCTTATATGGAAGTAGATGGCAAGCAGGTACAGATCAAAGACTGGGCAAGCGCATATACTAATACAAGCAATCCAAACAGCAGAGCAGAAGCTAACGTTAAGTTTAATGAAGGCAAGTATGTCAACGAGGCATACGCTTATGTTGCAAACGACAATGGCACACTCACTATCAAGCTTGGATGCCCTATCAATATCACAGCAGGCTGGTTCGCCTTTGGCGCTATCAAGCTCGAACGCCTCTCTTCAACTGTCACAACAGTCACAGTCTATGACTTTGCAAGCTGGGATGCTGACAAGAGTGTCATTTCTAACAACGACAATGGCCAATATAAGAAAGTTGGTACTGCATGGGAGATTGGCAATGCTCGCTATCAGGACATCTACAAGTGTGTTTCACCTACTGTGATGGGCAATGAGTTTGCATTCCAGGCTGTCACTAACGAATGGAATGGCAAAGGCACTATCATTCGTGAAGGTTATGGTATGGGTATGCTCAACGCTACTCGTTCGGCAGCTGTCCTCAACCTCAATGCAGGTGCTGTTGTTACATTCAACATTGCTAATACTGACAAGTTCCCTATCGACTTCAAAGGAGGTGGCGAAGGCGACGGTACATGGAATGTAGAGAAGATCAATGGCGGATATCGCGTGACAATGCTCACAGACGGAAATCTTGGATTCTGTATGACTAAGGGCACATATAACGACGCATCTTCATACATCACAAAGATTACTGTCCAGAACCCACAGAAGGAGGCATCAGGCGAAACACCTGAAGAGCCAGAACCTGAGCCAGAAGAACCTGCTTTCCGTCTCGAAGATGGCGAATACTTTGTATATAATGTGGAAGCCGACTCATATCTTTCTAATGGCGCACACTGGGGCACTCAGGCTGTTCTTGGCAGCGAGGGTATCCTCTATAAGATATCTTACAACGAGAGCACAAAGAAGTACACTCTTAAGTCTGGCATTAAGGGCGCCGACAAGGCACTCCGCCCAAGCGATGGTTTCAATGACCAAAGCGGCGAATGGGAAATTCTCGATACTGACGACGGTCTTGTATTGTTCAACGGTACGAAATACTATTCTCATAACGGAGATTCATTCATTCCTCAGTTCTTAGACGAGCCAACATTCGGCTCTATATGGAAGTTCGTAACACCACAGGCACGCAAAGAGCAGCTCATAAATGCAAGCATTTCTGCACCTGTTGATGCAACAGTCTATATCAAGGCACCAGAC
Source organism: Bacteroidaceae bacterium (assembly GCA_024401215.1). Classification (GTDB taxonomy): domain Bacteria; phylum Bacteroidota; class Bacteroidia; order Bacteroidales; family Bacteroidaceae; genus Minthosoma. Next base: position 20,540 of record JAKSLL010000037.1, on the reverse strand, counting down.
TTCCTCAACGAAGACATAGCAAATGCAGCATGGGAAGGAGGCGTCCAAATTGGTGGTGACAGAGGTCAGAATTGTGAACTCACAAACAGCACTAACGGCGAGGTGTGGAACAAAGGTACATACACAGTATCTCAGACAATCACCGACATCCCTAATGGTGTTTACACATTGACAATGCAAGGCTTCTACCGCCAAGGCGATGCTACTGATCCTGCAGCTGCAAGTGCATTTGAGGCTGGCACAGAAATTCTGCCTTCACTCTTTGCTAACGACAAGAAGGTTGCTATGAAGTCTGTCTTCTCTGAAGCTAAGAATACTGCCGAAGGCGGTTGGGCTACAAACTCAAGTGCATACTTCATCCCTAACTCACAGGCTGAGGCTGCTGCATGTTTCTCTACTGGCGCATACGTCAACACTATCGAGAACATCGTCGTAACAGACAACACTCTTACTATCGGTGTAACTCGCAACGGCGAAGCGGTAAAAGAGTGGACAATATTCGACACATTCCGCCTCACTTACTTCGGCGAGAAGGAAGAAGAGATTGCAGAGGAAGTTACACCTCTTGAGCCAACAAAGATTTTCACAAGCATCGAAGAGATCGGTTCAAATGTATTTGCAATCGTCAACCTCAACGACAACAAAGCTTTGTATGGCAGCGACGCTCAGAACATGGCGTACGACACAGCAGAAAAGGCATTCGCAGAGGAAGCAGCCACAAACTACTACAAGCTTGAGAAAACTGACGGAGGTTACCTCTTGCAGACAATCAAATATGATAGAGAGTCTAATTACTATCTCTGGGGCAACCCAGTATGCTACCTCAACGCACAGCCTGCTGAGGATGGTGTGACATTCAACCTCGGCTTGAACGAACAGAATGGACAAGACATGCAGAATGGTGCTGTTTGGAATCTCCAGTATGTTGAAGGAAAAGGATTCACTCTCCAGAATGTCGGCAATACAGCATACCTCGCAGGCACTAAAACTTCTGCTGAACCTTCATACTGGACTCTCTGCACATTCTGGGAGCCACTTAAGGAAGAAGAGCAGCCTGTTGAACCAGAGCCTTTCGAGCCTGTTATTGCTAACGGCGACTACTACATCATGAATGCAGAGTCTGGACTCTTCCTCAATGGTGCAAACGCATGGGGCACAAAGGCTTCTGCTACAACTTACGGACAGCTCCTCACTCTTAAGATGAATGAAGACGGCACTTACACTATCGACACTCACATCTCTAATGGTGGCGACAACCACTACCTCGGTATTGGCGACAACACATTCATGGATCAGCCAGCTGCCAACCACACAATCGAAATGGTGAGCGACGGCATCTTCACAATCAAGAATGATGGCAAACTCCTTGCTGTCAACGAGGGCAACATTGTCAACTTCAACGGTACAGAGGCTAATAACGCTTCATTGTGGAAGATTGTTTCAAAGAGCGAGGTGCTTGCAGCAAACGCATCTGCAGCATCAGCTGAAACCCCTGTTGACATGACATTCCTCATTGCTGACCCTAACTTCAGCCGCAACAACACTGAGTTTAACAAGTGGGAAGGCAACAAGCCAAACAAGGGAGATGGCAAGAATGCTACATACGCACAAAACATGAATGCTGAGATGTGGGGAGGCAACTCACAGCTCTTCGACAGCTACCAGACTCTCACAGGTCTTCCAAATGGTATCTACAAACTCTCTGCTCAGGGCTTCTATCGCTACAACAACACAACAGAAAACACTAACGATGTTGCAGCGGCTGCTCATGCAGCAGGAACAGAAAAAATCAATTCTTTCCTCTATGCTAACGACGCTCAGACTCCTCTCATGTCTATTGCTGATGAAGAAGCAGTTGCTGCTAATGGAGGCAAGATGCCATTCTCACAGCTTGAGGCAAAGAATGCATTCGAGCTCGGTCTCTATAACAATGAGGTTGAAGTCGAGGTTACTGACGGCACTTTGAGAATCGGTGTCAAGAAGACTTTGCATGAGGGCACAGACTGGACTATCTGGGATAACATGAAACTCACTTATCTCGGCGAGAAGCCAGAGGAGCCACTCTTCGCTAAGGGTGATGTCAACCATGACGGTTCTGTAAATATCGCTGATGTGAATGCACTCGTAAGCATCATCCTCGGAAAGAGTACAGACACTTACAATGCTGCTGATATCAATGATGATAAATCTATCGACATCTCCGATGTCACAAGCCTCATCATCCTCGTCAGCGTTAAGTAATATCGCTTGCGGCAACAAGCCGTATAGCAGTACAATGAAAAAGGGAGCATCTTCATCGATGCTCCCTTTTATATTTCATATGACCCAATCTTCTAACTGTACCAAACTTGAGACAGGACATTGGAAGGAGATTGAAGCGACACTTGCTAATTGTAATAATTTTTTATGGGCTACAATTGATAAGGAAGAGGGCAAGGTGACGGAAAATACAGAGCTTGCACATGAGACATATTCTTCTGCGTTGAAATATAACGATGAAAATGCATTGTCATGTGTTGTAACTATGGCATACTTCACGGCTCCTGCCTATTATAATGTCATTAGGGAGTTGCCTTCAGGAAAAGGGTTCGCTGACTTTGCCTTTGTACACAACGAAATTCATTCTCATCACCTCACAAACGCCTTGTTTTGTTGCGCGTATTTTGTATTTCAATACAAAACGCATGCAAAATGATATTTTATTTATTGTATTTGCTAATTTTTTAATCTAACTATATGAGATAGGTTGTACTTTTGCAGTATAAAATTATACTTTAAAATAATAATATGATGAACATAGAAAGTTTGTTTGAAGGAAGGAAGTATTTCGCTGTTGAAATTTCAAAGAGTCTGAGTCAGTTGAAGCGTCTTGAAAATCCTACGGATGACATACTCGCTCTTGAGAAGAAATACGAGACAAATGAGTGGGTTGAGATTTTCAACACTCAGGAGGATTTTGCGTTGTCGCTCTGTGAGAAGGATACATGGGTTGACCGGCGACAATATATGACGATGATGCAGTAGGCAGAGCGCATAAATGAATAGTAATCAAAAAAGCAATCGTTATGAAAAAGGAAAATACTGGTGGATTGGGATGCATAGCATTTCTTGTCATTGGTGAGATTATACGAACATTGGTTACTCTAAGTATTTACCAAGATGAGTTAGGAAGTTTTGAATGGGTGTACATTAAATGTGATAATATTTTTATCACGATTTATTGTACTTGCCTGCTTTGGATTGCTTACTTATTTGCGTTAGTGCTTCTGTTTTATTGGGTGAAGGCTATTGTTAGCTGGATCAAAGGCGACTAAGTTTCAGTTAACAACTCAGTTTAGCAAGCTTCACATGAGTGGTTATACGGTCGCTTGAATTAACTTGTTTACTATTAAAAAAAATGAAAAATATGGACAAAAATTTTATAGTAAAGAATTTCAAGGCAGATTGGATTGGTAAGGCAGCAGATTATGTTGGCAATCCGTCTAAGATGCTTGAACTTGTGAAAGACGCAAAATCTCTTCTGGGGAAAGTTGGTCTTTCCGATGTGTTGGATGACTTGACTCTGTTGATTGACTATGTCACAGACATCGCAAAAGGTCGGTATAAGGGGTATTCTATTGTGAAGCTCACAATCGCCGTTGCGGCAATCATCTATGTGGTAAGTCCTATTGACTTGATTCCAGACGCAATACCTGTCATGGGTTTTACCGATGATGTCACAGTTATACTATGGGCTATGAAACAGATTCATGATGAGCTGCAGAAGTACAAGATGGTTATGGGCAAGTAAAACGTAATGACATGAAATCAATCGTTGAAAAGTTCTTTGCAGGGAAGCAGAAAATAGAGAAGGCTGTCCAGAGCAGATCTTTCAGAGAACTGTCTCACTACGCCGATTTCATCAAGCTGTATTCAGAGACCGTTGGGTATATGTTTATGATCGACACATTAATGCTGTTTGGGCAGGAGGAATTGCTATGTAGCGTATATGACGAGCATGAACTTAAGAAAATAATTGATGAAGAACTGGAATTTGAAAATTTCAGACTGATCTTTAATTCTGAGTATGTGGTCCTTGACGATGTTGTTGACGATAAAATCAAAGACAAGTGGATGAATAGCCTTGCTGCTCACGAAGAATTGATGGATAGTTTGAGAGAGAGTTGAAAATAAAAAAAGTACCACATCATAAAATCAAAAAAACAACATGAACAATTCTTTAATTGATTCAAAAAGCGGCATCGACAAGATGAAGCAGATGGTAGACACCGTCAGCGATATGTATAAGCATTCTTCTCCAGAGCAGAGAAACAATATCATTAAAGCTGGCGCAGGGGCATTGGGCTTGATAGGCTTCTTTGCGTTTTTGAAAAGTTTGTGATTTGCATTAGCGGCATGATGTGTGGACCTGTTTCTGAAGTCCATGAAAGCATAATGTATGAAGAACAGTCGGAGTCAGCTACAATTCAATGTGGCTGACTCTTTCTATTACGTATTTTTGAAGTGTCTTCTTGTTTTTCTCGATGTATAAGTAGGTGAAATAAAAACTTCGGAAAGTTTAGTTTTTGCTGATGAACCTATATCGTCCATCAAATTGGTGGACAATTTCACAGTTCAAAGCATCTAACACAATCAATTTATCCTCAATATGCATTATTTCTCATAACATTTTTACGTAATGCCATGATATTGTTGTACATTTGTACTAATTCTTTTATTCACGAGAAACTCTTGTAGAATATTTATATTTATTAAACACCACTTATACTTTTACCAAATGCAAAAATTACTTGTCTCGGCAGCAATGCTACTTGCCGGCATCATTACAGCTGATGCCCAGTTAAAATTACGAGCAGACAATATTGATGAGATTCTCAATGCTATGACGCTGGAGGAGAAAGCAACTCTCGTTGTAGGCACAAGTCGCCAAGGCTCTACTGGCGGCAATCAGAACAGCAACGGCATCGTTGGCTCACATGCTGACCAAGTGCCTGGCGCTGCTGGCACAACACAGCCTATTGCACGCCTCGGCATCCCTGCATCAATCCTCACAGATGGCCCTGCTGGAGTGCGCATCAACCCAACACGAAAGAATGACAGCAAGACATACTACTGCACAGGCTTCCCTGTAGGCACCGCACTTGCCTGTACATGGAATCAAGAGCTTGTCGAGGAAGTGGGCAAGGCCATAGGAAATGAAGTGCTTGAATATGGCTGCGATGTGTTGCTTGCACCAGGCATGAACATTCACCGCTCCCCTCTCTGCGGACGAAATTTCGAATATTACTCCGAAGACCCTTTCGTGACCGGCAAGATTGCCGCCGCCTATGTAAGAGGCATACAGAGTCAGGGCGTGGGCACATCGATAAAGCACTATGCTGGCAATTCACAGGAGACACGCCGAACAGAAGTTGACGAGGTAATCTCACAGCGTGCATTGCGTGAAATCTATCTCAAAGGATTTGAAATTGCGGTGAAAGAGTCAAGTCCGTGGACTGTCATGTCATCATACAACAGACTTAACGGCCCATTCACTCAGGAGAGCCGTGATTTGCTCACAACAATCCTCCGTGACGAATGGGGATTCAAAGGCATTGTGATGACCGACTGGACAGGACGACGTAATACTGCAGCACAGATTATGGCTGGCAATGACCTTATGGAACCTGGCACACAAGAGCAGACCAAGGAGGTCATCGACAAGGTGAAGAGCGGCGAACTGAAGATGGAGTACCTCGACATCTGCGTCAAGAGAATACTCGAATACCTTGTGAAGACACCGCAGTACAGAGGCTATAAATACAGCAACACGCCAGACCTTAAAGCTCATGCTGCTGTGACACGACAGAGTGCCAACGAGGGCATGGTGCTTTTGAAGAACGCTTCAGGCACTCTCCCTATGAAAGACATCAAGAAGGTGTCAGTCTTTGGCATCACATCATACGATTTCATTGCCGGCGGTACAGGTTCGGGCGATGTCAACAAAGCATACACCATCGACCTCATGACAGGTCTCAACAGCGCAGGACTTGAGGTGAACGACAAACTCGCAAAGGTGTATCAAAGCTACAAGGCATATCAGGAAAGCCTCTCTGCTGCTGTGATTCGCAGAGGATGGTTCTGGGGCAAGCCTGTGCTTCCCGAACTTAAACTCTCACGCGACATCATCAACTCACAGGCAGAAGAGTCAGAGATTGCCATCATCACCGTTGGACGACAGGCTGGCGAAGGCAGCGACAGAAAAGAAGCTGACGACTTCAACCTCACCGATGTGGAGCAGCAGCTCATATCTGATGTCTGTGCTGCTTTCCACCTTAAAAACAAGAAGGTGGTGGTAATCCTCAATATGGGCAATGTGCTTGAGACTGCATCTTGGAAAGGCAAGCCAGATGCTATCCTCTTAGCATGGCAGCCAGGACAAGAGGGTGGATACTCTGTTGCTGATGTGCTTACCGGCAAGGCAAACCCTTCTGGCAAGCTCACTATGACATGGCCTGTAACACTTCTCGATGTGCCATCTTCTGCCAACTTCCCTAATGTGAGAAATGCTGAGCGCAGAGGCGGCAAGCAGGAGTTCAACGACTACACTCTCCACAAAGAGGGGCTGAATGTTGGTTACAGATATTTCAACACAGCGGGCAAGGAAGTGTCTTATCCTTTCGGCTTTGGACTTAGCTACACTACATTCTCTTACAGCAAGCCAGTAGTCAAAGCCACAAAGGATGGATTTGCAGCATCGGTGACTGTCACCAATACTGGCAATGTGCCTGGCAAAGAAGCTGTGCAGCTTTATGTCTCTGCCCCTTCTGGCGGTCTTGAAAAACCAGCACAAGAGCTGAAAGCCTTTGCCAAGACTCGCGAACTCAAGCCTCATGAGAGCCAGACTGTCACAATGTATGTCACAGCCTACGACCTTGCCTCTTACAATGAAGGCACACAATGCTGGGAGACTGCAGCAGGACGCTATAATGTGAAGTTTGCAGCAAGCGTGGAGGATGTACGCGCCACAGCTTCCTACAACGTAGCAAAGATGCAAAAGGTGCAATGCCACGATGTCCTCAAACCAAGCATGGACTTGACATCTGCAAAATAACAGACAGATACCAAACATAGCATCATATTAAAAATATAATTCAGTTACACATCATGAAAAAGAAATTCGGAATATACCTGTTAGGTGCATTGATGCTCACAGCTTGCAACAACACAGGCGGAGAGCAGCAGGCTTCAGATACAGACTCAACAAACGTGGTGGCAGCAGAGGAGGAGACAGCTGTCGAGGAGACAGCACCTGCTGTCGAAATTACAGAGAACAGACTTCAAGTGCTGCTCAATTCCATAGCATACAGAGACGAAAATGACGGTGATAAAAACTTTACTGATGATTTTTACACGTCATGGACAAAGGCTGTAGAAATACCACCAGCAGGATTAGGCGACATCGGAGGGGGAGAATTCCTATGGTATTTAGTATGCGGCAATGACCCTTGCGAGACACATACTGTCAAGATGAAGTCAGCAGAAGTCAAAGGCGATACTGCTTATGTGAAATTCAACATTATGCATCCAAGTCACAGCGAGGAGAATGACCTGCCGCATAACTTCAAGCTTGTGCTTAGAGATGGAGAATGGGTTGTTGCCGACTATGACAACAATCTGAACACCATGAAGAATTACTATTCATCACAGCTCAATTATCTGCGCTCGTCTGAGTTGAGAGAGACTGCCAACCATATCCTCGACGATCCTGAAGCCAGCGAAGACTGGAAGAACAATGTGCGTTATGAGATGAAAGAGATAGAGGAATATCTGAAGAAGCATAAATAAGTAGGTGTTCAAGCCTCCTCAGCCAGACCAAGGCAGAGGAGTTTCACACCAATCACAAAAAAGTGCCAACCCGCATCTTGGGATTGGCACTTTTCTTTTTATGTCAGCTTCCTTATTATCTTACTTCACGATTTGTGCTGCATACTTGCCCATTGCCTCATAGGCAGCAGGTGAGCCATGCAGACCGTCGTCAGAATATTTTGGAAGGAGTGCTTTTGGATTTGCAGGGTCCTGCACGAGCTTATCGAAATCTATCACTCCGTCCACATCCTTGTTTGCACGAATCCAATCATTGAGAGTGAGGCGTGCAGCCTCGCTGAAGTGATTGTAGTATGAGTTGCCGAAGAATGGAGTTATAGTGGCGATATACACCTTCTTGCCAGCAGCCTTAGACTTCTGAATGAGACTTGTGTATGCATCGATGAGTCCCTTGACGATGTCAGCATGATTTGGTCTTTTTCCGCCGATGTCATTCACGCCTTCGAAGATGACAACAGAAGTGACGCCAGTCTGCTGAAGGATGTCACGGTCGAAACGCTTCACAGCAGGCTCGCTGAGTCCGCCATACACCACAGCATTGCCTCCGATACCGAGGTTGAGCACACCAGTCTTGCCCTGAAGAGCCTCTGCGAAGAAGTCAGTCCAGCGATTCTGCTTGTTTGTTGTGCTTCCACGTCCATCTGTGATAGAATTGCCTATTATAGCCACACATGATGTTGGCTGTTCTGTCTGCACATCAATGCAAGAGATATTATACCAATGGTCAAGCTTCTCTGCGTCAACAAATTTTGTCTTTGGCTTTGCTTCGCCAGCTATAATATAAGATGTGGTGCGTGAGCCGCGGTGAGAAGAGGCATTGACAGGTGTTGTCGCACCATAGTTGATAGTGATGGAGAGTTGCTGCAGAGGTGTGAGGTGATACTTCATCACATCACAATACACAGCCTCGCCTGGTTGTATTGTAACAGATTTCTTGCCGTTGAAAGTTAGGTACTTAGCCGACTTCACATCGATGTCGCAAGAGTCGGTAGGATTAGCGATAAACACAGATTTGATTTCCACTGGCTCTTTGCTGTGGATATTGCTCAGCTGCATACGCAATGTCTCTCCGCCTAACGACACATGGATTATCTCGCGAAGAGAGCGATTTGAGAGACTTGACTTTGGCATATCGCCTGGCCCGGTAAATTCCACAGCTGTGGCCCAAGTGCCTGTCCATTGTGGTGTCTGCGCCATTGCCAACGATGCAACAGCAGCAAACGCTAATGCAAGAATTTGCTTTTTCATTTTAGTAAATAGTTCTAAATAGCGGTTTATAAATTAAGTAGGCGGCAGAATCTATCGGTCATATCTGATGCTTGTCAACAAATACTGAGCCCTCACCATCCGCACACCTTATGATATACTTCTCTATGCAAAGATAGCAATATAATCTGACAAGAAAGTAATAAGTAATGACAAAATCATATCATCCCCATCAATTTTAAGCAACCACTTACTTATTTTATTCAACTTTCGCTTTGGGAAGTTAAGTAATAGTCAAAAAATACAAGCCAAATCTTCCGATGTTATTTTTTCACCATTACTAAAGTGGAGTTTGTGGAATGATTTTACCATTACTTAACAAATATTTTGTTTTGTCTGCATTCTTCACTATATTTGCACATCTTTTTAGAAAGGTGGACTTTATGCCCTATTCTTTTTACTAAAGTTTTGTTTCTTCACTACCACAAAGTGATTACCTACTTATTAATTAAAAACATTTTTATCCGTGCTTCTATTCTACGCCATATTTCTGCCGACCTTCGCGGCTTTCCTCTGGTCGATAGCAGTAAGTGCCATCAACAACGACAATTTTGATGTCGCAATCAAAATAAGCATCATTGCCACTATAGTCCTCAACTTCGGATTCATGTGGATGGAATATTATGTTGGAACCGACATCGAGCTTTGGTCGGAGATAGTCAGGAGCATAGCCTGTTCACTCTTTGCGCCAACGGTGTATGTGTATGTCTGCTATAAGTTTGGTGTGCGCTATTCACGCATCCTTCCATGGATGCTGTCTGCCATCCTGCTGCTCATCGTATTCAGCGGCACATTCATCTATGGCACAGAGCCCGACTACTACACACTCTCTTCCTATACTGTCATTAAGGGGCATTGGAATATCATCGTCGATGGCAAGCTTTATGGACCTTATCCTGTGTCAAACATCATCATGCTGATACAGACCATAATATGCCTCGTGCGCATCGTATTCCTCTACACCAAGATGAAGAAGAAGAGACTCCACCTGTCAAGAAATTTCTACTGGTTTCTGACATGGACAGCAGGACTTCTCTTCGCTGTCGCCTTCATCATCAGCCGTCCGCACACATATTGGAATCCTGACACCATATTCTGGTTTATGGTGTATGCATCCTTCATTGGCGCTACCGGTTTCTCACTACTTGCCCTCAAATTCACAGAAGAGCCTGCATTGAATTCCGACAACTCTCACATGATGCTCGAAATGCCTGAAGAACAGCTCTACGAACTCTCCAAGGCGTTCAGAGATGCCATGAATGACGACAAGCTCTTCATGAAGCCCGACCTCGATGTCAAATATATCGCCAGCGAACTCAACGTCACTCCGTCAGAGATATCCTACATGATGGATTTTGCATACGACATGCCTCTCAACACCTACATTGCCCTGCTCCGCGTCGAGGAGGTGAAACGCCAGATAGAGACTAATCCGAACATCAATCAGGACGTGCTGCCTATGCTCTGCGGATTCCTTTCTCTCGACAGCCTCAAGAAGACTTTCAATGAATACACCGGAATGACTCCTCTGCAGTTTGCAGAACAAGTCGTAAAGGAGCAGGAAGCTGGCGGTGGCACGAAGCAGGAAAAGAAATAAACGGAATGCAAAACAACCTATTGTCGCCTACATAAAATCGGGAAAGCTACTATGATAAAGAAAATCCTTCTATGCTCTGCCATCACTATGGCAAGCCTCAGCGCAAATGCTGACGACCAGAATATCACCACATTGCGTCATTTCGGGCCAATCCCTGTGATGAAGCCTGCCATGCTCGACAGCATCGACGTAAACTCCAAATCATATCTCACATCCGACCTCCTCAATGCCACCATCGATATGGACATCGTTGAGAGAGGCGACACCGTAGGCAATGCCGTTGTGCTGTCATCCGACAATTCGGCTGCCCTACATCTTGTGGGATTCACCATCAGCAACACAGCAAAGACTTCTGCCTACTTCACCCTCAGCGGCGCAAAGCAGAGTTACAATATCTATGTTGACGGCAAGCAGATTAGCGGCGGATATACAGCTCTGCAGCCTGCTGTGCATAAGGTGGTAGTGAAGTATCTCACTCAGGCTGGCACATCCGACACGCTGAGCATCTCTGTCGATGCCGACAAGACTGTCATTGGCGACATAGGCAAAGGATGCAAGCGCACGCTCACAGTCAATGATGTGCTCGAACTCAAGCAATACTCATCGGCGAGGGTGTCACCCGATGGCAGATTCCTCATCTCCAGCACTTACCACCTCTCCCCCGACGGCAAGGAGAACCGCAAAAACCACCTCTGGAACATATCCTCAGCCTCCATGCACAATACCGACGGCATAAAATGGATGCCTCGCACAAACAAGTATCTCGTCACTCGAAGCAACACCACCAAGCCGGGCTACACACTCGTGGCTGTCGACCCCCTCACGCTCCAGGAGACAATACTCTCCGAGAGTCTGCCGAAGAGCACCTTCACCATGTCGCCTACCGAGGATTTCGTCATCTACGAGGAGAGCCAGGAGGGACCAAAAGAGGCAAAGGATGTGTATGAAGTCATCACTCCCGACGACCGACAGCCAGGATGGCGAAACAGAACAAACATATATAAGTTCGACCTCAAGACAGGGCTTGTGCAGCAGCTCACTTTCGGCCATCACAACATCTCTCTTGCCGACATCTCCAAAGACGGCAAGTCTGCCCTGTTCTTCAAGAATGAGCATGATGCGTCAAAGATGCGCCCTACAGATTTTGTGAGCATCTACCACATGAACCTCGACAACCTCGAAGTTACGAAGATCGTAAGCAATGACGGCTTCATCAGCAATGCCTCTTTCTCCCCCGACGCAAAGCAGATTCTCGTGTGCGGCTCGCCAGAGTGCCTCGGCGGCGTGGGCAATGTTGTGCCTGAAGGCATGACACCAAACAGTTATGACAATCAGCTGTATATCATCAACATCGACAATCCTTCATCCATCACACCCCTCACAAAGGCTTTCAATCCTTCTGTCAGCAGCTTCGAGTGGTCGGAAGCCGACGGACAGATATATTTCTCGGCTGAGCATAAAGACAGCGTATGCCTCTACCGCATAAATCCAAAGACTCAGAAGATTCAGTATATCCCTCTGCCCGAGGAGATGATTGGCAGATGGAGCATCGCCTCAAGAGGAGGCACCATAGCATGGTACGGACAGAGTGCGCAGAATGCCTCTCGCCTCTATTCGCTCAACACCAAGACTCTCAAGAGCACACTCCTTGAGGATCTCTGCAAGGATAAGCTCGACAATATCGACCTTGGCGAGTGCCACCCTTTCGTGTGGGTGAATCCTGAAGGCGACAGCATCTGCTGCCGCTACTACCTGCCACCGCATTTCGACCCTTCAAAGCAGTATCCTATGATTGTCAACTACTACGGAGGCTGTTCGCCAACAAGCCGCAGCTTTGGCGGACGCTATTCAGCCCATGCCTACACAGCCCTCGGCTATGTCATGCTCATCGTCAACCCTCGTGGCGCAACAGGCTTCGGACAGAAGTGGTCGGCAGCACATGTCAACACAGCGGGCAAGGGCGTAGCAGAAGATATCATAGGAGCCACCAAGGCGTTCACAGCTCAGCACACCTTCATCAATGACAAGAAGATAGGCTGTATCGGAGCATCCTATGGAGGTTTTATGACTCAGTATCTGCAGACTGTCACCGACATCTTCGCTGCCGCAGTCTCTCATGCAGGCATCTCCGACCACACCTCATACTGGGGAGAGGGCTACTGGGGCTATTCCTACAGTCAGGTGTCGATGGCAAACTCCTATCCATGGACACGCAAAGACTTGTTTGTTGACCAGTCGCCGCTCTTCAATGCCGACAAGATACACACCCCTCTGCTCTTCGTGCATGGAGCATCCGACACCAACGTGCCTGTTGGCGAGTCCATACAGATGTACACCGCCCTCAAGCTTCTCAACCGCCCAACAGCCCTCGTGCTTGTCGATGGCGAAAATCATTGGATTCTGCAGTATCAGAAATTTGTGAAGTGGCAGAACACCATCTGGGCATGGTTTGCCAAATACCTGCAAGACGACCCTTCATGGTGGAAAGAGATGTACGGAGACAAAGCTTTGTAAAACAATATTGGGGAGTTAAAGAGGAGTTAAAGGGAAGTTAAAGGGGAGTTAAAGAGAAGTTAAAGGGACGAATGTCCGACATGACAAACGTCCCTTTAACTCCGAGCAAAGCGATAACTCCGCTTTAACTCCATAAATTTTGATTACCTACATATTCACCTTCATCCTTCTCTGAAGAAATCCAGCATCTCGTAGATTTCCTCCTTGTTGGCAGTCTGGTTTATTCTTATGTCGCCAATGCCGCCGAGGAGAGTGAAGTTTATTATGCCTGCAGTATTCTTCTTGTCGTGTGTCATATACTCGAAGAGTTCAGGGTAGTCATCGCAGGTGATAGGCAGCTCGCCGTAATTCTCCTTGATGAAACGCACCGTCTGTCGCATCTTCTCGGTTGGGAAGCCAGTCTTTGCGCAAGAGAGATACAACTCGCAGATGAGCCCCCACGCCACAGCATATCCGTGCAGATAAGGCTTGCGTGTCAGCGCCCAGCTTTCGAAGGCGTGACCTGCCGTATGTCCGAGATTCAGAGCCTTGCGTATGCCATGTTCAAAAGGATCCTCCTCCACCACACGCTCCTTGATTGCCACCGAAGTGCCCACCATCTCGCCAAGATGCTTGTAATCCACATCCGAGAGGTCGAAATTCAGCAGTTCGGCATAATTCTTGTCATTGGATATCAGTCCATGCTTGAGCATCTCAGCATATCCCGAACAGATATTCTCATGGTCGAGAGTCTTGAGAAACTCCGTGTCGAGAATCACCGTCTCAGGAGAGTTGAACACGCCAATCTCATTCTTCAGGCCATTGAAGTTGATGCCTGTCTTGCCGCCCACCGATGCATCCACCATAGAGAGGAGCGTGGTAGGGATATTGATATACTTTATCCCTCGCTTGAATGTGCTTGCCGCAAAGCCGCCGAGGTCGGTCACCATGCCGCCTCCGAGGTTCACCATCAGGGAGTGGCGTGTGCCGCCGCCGTTGCCCATCTCTGTCCACACATGAGCGAGAGTCTCGAGCGTCTTATGTGTGTCGGTAGCCCCAATGGTGATATTTATGGCATCCTTCATGCAAGGGATGTCCTTCACCTTAGGCAGACACAGTTCGTGTGTTGTCTCATCAGTAAGGAGAAACAGCTTATCGTGCTTCACCTCGCCCACAGCCTCTGTGAGCGTCTTCATTATGTCAGTTGAAATAACTACTTTATTTGCCATGTATCTATCTTCTTTGTTAAAAAATTGCGCGAGCGCAGATGCGCCTGCCAGCATCAATACAGCGGTTCGTTGATGTCGAACACAAGTTCGGCATCCTTCAGTCGTGGGTGGTGAGAATCCTTGTCAGAGAGTATGCGATTCTCGTTTGGCACCTGCCAGTCGATGCCGAGGTCGGGGTCGTCCCATGCTATGGCTCCCTCCGCCTGCGGAGCATAGAAATTGTCGCATTTATACTGGAACACCGCTTCGTCGCTTAGTACGGCAAAACCGTGGGCAAAGCCTCGTGGCACAAAAAACTGACGATGATTTTCTGCCGTAAGGAGGCAGCTCACATGCTTGCCGAAAGTCGGACTGCCCTTGCGTATATCGACAGCCACATCAAGCACAGCGCCCTTCACCACTCTCACAAGCTTTGACTGCGTGAAAGGCGGTTTCTGATAGTGCAGTCCGCGCACCACACCAGCCACCGACATGCTTTCATTGTCCTGCACAAATGTTGTCTTGCACACCTTCTCCTCAAACTCACGTTGTGAGAATGACTCGAAGAAATATCCACGCGCATCACCAAAAATGCGTGGTTCGATGATTTTCACACCTTCAATCTCTGTATCTATAACATTTATCATAGTGCTAAATACGAATTTACAAGTTACGAATTCTTGATTCTGAATTCTCAATCACATCAACTGCTCCTTATATGCTTCCAGCGCCCTCTTTGTCACCTCTACCGCCTCTTCCATGCTGCACTCGAGAGTGCCTCCCGACGCATTCTTATGTCCGCCGCCATTGTAGAACCTCTCGCACAGCTCATTGCATGGGAAGTCGTCAACCGAGCGTGTTGACACCCTGATGATAGGCTTCTCCGTGTCCTCCCTGAGCGAGATGCTCAGCTTATGCCCCTTTATCTGCAGAGGCATGTTCACGATGCCCTCGAGGTCGCCCTTCATATAGCTGAACTTCGCCAGCTCCTCCTTCGTCATAGTGAAATATGAGGCATGCATCTCGGGCAGCACCTGCAGTTTCTCATACAGCACATACCCCATGAGCTTCACCCTGTCGGCAGAGAAGTTGTTCTGTATGCGTCGGTTGATGAGGTCTTTGTCGATGCCCTTTCTCAGCAGCTCGCTTATTATCTCGAAGATGTCAGGGTCGTTGCTGTTGTAAGAGAAGAATCCCGTATCCGTCGCCATTCCTGCATACAGATCCTCTGCGCCAGCCTTCGTGAGCGAGTCCACCCCGCCTATGGCGCTGATGATGCGAAACACAAGTTCGCAGGTGCTGCTCGCCTCCGGATGTGAGATTACCAAGTCAAACTGACGCTTATCGGGATTCAGATGATGGTCCACAAGCAGCTTCTTGCACCTCGCCCCAGCCACAGGAGCGCCAAGGTCCTCGATGCGTGTCAGAGAGTTCAGGTCGAGGCAGCAGATGAGGTCAGCCATGCGTATGAGGTTATACGACAGAGTCTTCTGACGCTCAAACATCACTATTCGCTCAGCATCTGTCATCCAATGCAAGAAATCGGGGAAATAGTTTGGCACGATGACCGTCACGTTCTTCCCTTTCTTCTTCAGATACTCATAAAGACCGAGCGACGAGCCAATGGCATCGCCGTCGGGCGAGACATGGCTCACAATCACCACATTCTTGCAGTCGCCAAAAATCTTCTTCAGCGCAGTAGCCTCCTGCGCATTTATCTTTTGTTTAAGCATATTAGTTTTCTGTTTTAGTTCCCCCGCCACTCCATTCCGCTTCGTCGCTCGCTATTCGCCGCTCACCGTTCGCCGGAGGACTGCAGGTCGCTATTGGATACAAAGTTAAACATTATATAAAGAAAAACACCCACACAAACCCAAAAAAACATAGATTATACATACCAAATAATGAAATATTCATAACTTTGCATCAAAAATGCGCCGTCACACACACATCTCCGGCGGCAACGCAACTAACAAAACACTACAATGGAAGAAACAAGAAACACCCAGAAGAAAAGCTATACAGGCATCATCATCCTCGCCATCATCGTCATACTCCTCGCTGGAGGCGCAGGCTATCTCGCCTACATGCTCGTTGACCAGCAGAAGCAGAATGAGGAACTCCTCGAACTTGCCGAACTGGAGAAGCAGGACATGACCGAGCAGTACAAGCAGTTCGACATGCAGTATGGCGAACTTCAGAACAAGCTCTCCAACGACTCCCTCATAGCGCAGATTGAGGAGGAGAGACGCCACACACAGCAGCTCCTCGAGGAACTCGAAAACACCAAAGCCACCGACGCACGCGAGATAAAGCGACTCAAGGCAGAGATTGCGTCGCTCCGCAAAGTTCTCCAGAGCTACATCATGCAGGTTGACTCCCTCAACCAGCTCAACCAGGCTCTCATAGCGGAAAACACGCAAGTCAAGGCGCAGGTGTCGGAGGCAAACACACAAATCAGCAATCTCTCCTCCGAGCGCAACCAGCTGCGCGACAAGGTTGACATCGCCGCTCAGCTCGACGCCACAGGCTTCTGGGTGACGCCAAAGAACAAGAAGGGCAAGGACGCCAAGAAGGCTAAAGACACAAAGAAGGTGGCATTCGGCTTCACCATCGTCAAGAATGTCACAGCAGCCAACGGACAGCGCATCATCTACGCCCGCATCCTCAAGCCCGACAACAGCATCCTCGGCTCAAAGGGCACATTCCCATACGAAAACACCAACCTCGACTACAGCGAGAAGAAATACATCGAATACACAGGTGAGGAGCAGAAAATCACCATGTACTCCGACATAGACGAGTTCATCGAGGCTGGCACATACAAAGTCTTCATCTTCTGCGACAAGCAGATGATTGGACAGACAAGTTTCACATTAAACTAATGGTGTAGCCCAAAAACGGGACCGATCAATTCTAGAAATTCTAGAGAGTATAGAGATCTAGAGATCTAGAAATTCTAGAGAGTATAGAGAGTCTAGAAATTCTAGGAGCTTTAGAGATTCCGAAAATCGGCCAACCGCTCCTCAAACCACCACCCCACAAAACCACTAAACCACAAAACCACAAAACCACCAAGCCCCCCAAACCACAAAATGATAGTTTCCCCTTCCCTCCTTTCAGCCAACTTCATCGACTTGAAGAGCGACATCGACATGATTAACCGCAGCGATGCCCAGTGGCTGCACCTCGACGTCATGGACGGCGTCTTCGTGCCAAACATCTCCTTTGGCTTCCCTGTCCTCAAGGCAGTAGCTAAGCATTGTGAGAAAAAGCTCGACGTTCACCTCATGATTGTCGAACCTTGGAAATTCATCAACGAAGTAAAAAACCTCGGAGCCTACATGATGAACGTGCATTATGAGGCTTGTCCGCATCTTCACCGCACCATCCAGCAGATTCACGACGCTGGCATGAAGGCAGGAGTCACACTCAACCCCCACACCCCCGTGTCCGTCCTCGAAGAAATCATCCAGGATGTCGATATGGTGCTGCTCATGACCGTAAACCCAGGCTATGGAGGACAGAAATTCATCGAACACTCCATAGAGAAAGTCAAGCGACTGCGTAAGCTCATCAGCGACACAGGCAGCCACGCCCTCATCGAAGTCGATGGAGGTGTCAACGGAGAGACAGCCCCACGCCTCGCCGCAGCAGGTGTCGATGTCCTCGTTGCTGGCAGCTATGTCTTCGGCAACGACAACCCCGAAAAGGTCATCAAAGAGCTGAGAGGTGAGTGACAGCATGTGGCAAGGGCAGCCCTTCCTGCGCATCGCCATACCCTTCATCGCCGGCATAGGAGCAGGCAGCGCCTTTGCCGAGAAGCTTGACGCTTACGTTCTCCTCTGTGTCTGCGGAGCTGTCTTGTCATTGCTGTTTTTCTTGCGCAAGGAGAAGGATGGAGAGCATAGCCCATGGTTTGGCATTGGGGCATGCCTTCTGTCTTTCTGCATCGGCATGACACTCTACACCCGCCAGCACCAAAACATAGAAAGCGGAGCGCGTCTGCTCACCACGCATTGCCAAGGCACGCTGCAGGCAAAGCCCGAAAACAAACAACATTCATACGCCCTCCGCATCAGGCAACACGACGGCACAGAAGTTATTCTGTATGTGGGCAAAAGCAAAACCCACTCTTCCGACTCCGTCAGCCTCTCCTCTCTAAACATCGGCGACACCATCTACGCCGCTGTCAGCCATCTGAACATAACAAACAAAGACACAAGCGCATTCCAAGCCTACAACAGCCATCTTTTCAGAAACGGCATCTGCGCCACCGCCTACGTCAAAAGCAACGGATGGAGAGCGAAAAGGAGGAGTGCCGACGCTTCACCTCAAACCAACATCTCCGAACTGTCTCACAGCCTTCAGGAGACACTCCACCACATCTACGACCAGCAAGGCATCAACGGCGATGCAGGAGCCGTCATCGAGGCCATGACAATAGGCAGGAAAAGCAGCCTGTCACAAGACGTGCGCAGCAGCTACGCCAGTTCGGGCGTGAGTCATGTGCTCGCCATGTCGGGATTTCATATTGCCATAATACTCACACTTCTGCAATTCATCCTTTTCAGCAAAGTCATACCTTTAAGATGGCGATGGACAACAAACATGGTCATCATCCCCATACTATGGTGTTTCACCTTTGTTGCAGGCACACCGCCGTCGCTCGTCAGGGCAAGCACGATGTGCAGTCTTTTGCTCATCTGCCACTCCTTCACCCACCAGCTTCTGTCTGTCAACTCAATAGCGGTAACGCTCGTCTTCATGCTTTGCTGCAACCCGATGCATATACTCAATGCCGGCATGCAGCTGTCGTTCATCTCCGTGACTGCCATCGCACTCATGGCAAAAGAGCTGTCATCTCTCTGTAAAGTGAAAAACATGATAATCCAATACATCTGGCAGCTGATAGTCGTTTCTTTCGTCTGCTCTTTAGCAACAGCGCCGCTTGTGGCATACCACTTCGGCAGCATCTCCCTGCTCTCCATCGCCGCCAACCTTGCCGTGACTCTTTTCGTGACAGCAATCATAATTGGGTGTGCTGCGTGGTGGGCAACACTATGGCTGCCAAGCGTCAATGCACCTCTCACAGACTTCATCCTCTGGTGCGCCAGCACAACAAACGCCATCACCGAACAAATGGCATCGCTCCCCTACTCCACATTGCATTGGCGTCCCAACCTTCCCCTCGTCTTCCTCTACTATCTCATCCTGCTTTCCCTCATCTATGCTATCCATACATCCCGCAAAAACACAGAGAAGGGAATCAGAACAATGTAATAAAATGCTACAAGAAACAAAAATCAAAAATTAACTTTTAACATTTAACATTTTTACTTAACTTGCTAATATACACGCATATACAAAGAGCAAGGTGTTAAAAGTATGATTCTTGTCCACTTTGAACTTTTAACAAAATGCGTATTGCTGATTGTGTGTTTTGTGTTCCTCATAGTCGTGTGTTTGTTACTTCCTTCGCTTATCGGTCACCCCCCCTACTGACAATGCCCGCCCAGTCAGTAAGCCCGCTTCGCTCAATCGTGTTTTTTAGTTACTTCCTTCGCTTATCGGTCACCTCCCCTACTGACAATGCCCGCTCAGCCAGTAAGACCGTTTCGCTCAGTTGTGTTTGTGGTTCATAATGTGTTTGTGTTCTCATTGCTTTGTGTCCGCCCCTAGTCCCGAATGGCTCTCCTCCCATACAGGGGAGGTCGGGAGGGGTCTGTCTCTTATTTCGATTGCAAATTTACGAAAAATAATTATACCTACAAAATATTTTTACATTTATTTTCATAAATGTAGCCATTTTTCTTGTTTCTCCGCTTTTATAGGTAACTTTGTCCCACAACGCTATGTTGCGTTGCGAGGTAAGACAACATAGCCCCCTCTAGCTCCCCCAAGGGGGAGGACACCATGCGGGATGATGGGTGCGACCTATATGTTGACAAAAACCAAAATCCACACTAACAGCGATCACATCAAACAGCAGTCTCATTAAACACGCTATCGCCGAATGGTGTCCTCCCCCCTGGGGGAGCTAGAGGGGGCGCTAATTTTGTTAAAAGTATGACTCAATTTTGTTAAAAGTATCAAAGTTGACACCCTCC
>JAKSLL010000036.1 GCA_024401215.1 Bacteroidaceae bacterium | reverse complement strand
GCTCACCGTAAGCATGCTTCAACTGCTGTTATCGCAGACTTCTTCTCAAAGGATGATGTTATGCTCGGTCTTCTCATGGAGAAGGAAGTTACAGCTGTTGACAATGTGCTCTCTAACATCAAGCGTCCATTCGTAGCTATCATGGGTGGTTCAAAGGTATCTTCTAAGATTGGTATCATTGAGAATCTCCTTGGCAAGGTTGATAAGCTCATCCTCTGCGGTGGTATGACATACACATTCTCTAAGGCACACGGTGGCGAAATCGGTAACTCTATCGTTGAGCTCGACAAGCTTGATGTTGCTCTTGGTGTTGAGAAGATGGCTAAAGACAATGGTGTAGAACTCGTTCTCGGTGAGGATTCAGTATGCTGCACAGGCTATGACTTCGGAACATTCTCTCTCAAGCCAGGTGCTGAGGTTAAGACATTCCCATCAAACGATATCCCAGAAGGCTGGGACGGTCTCGATGCTGGACCTGTTAGCCGTGAGAAGTTCGCTAAAGCTCTCGAAGGCGCAAAGACTATCCTTTGGAATGGTCCTGCTGGATGCTTCGAGTGTGAGGAGTTCACTCCAGGTTCTCGCGCTATCGGTGCTGCTGTTGCTAAGGCAACTGCTGAAGGTGCTTTCTCACTCATCGGTGGTGGTGACTCTGTAGCTTGTGTAAACAAGTTCGGTCTTGCTGACCAGGTTTCTTACATCTCTACTGGTGGTGGTGCTCTCCTCGAGGCTATCGAGGGTAAGGTACTCCCAGGTATTGCAGCTGTTAAGGGCGAATAATATTTAATATAATGGACAATGTGCAGTGATAATTGCGCATTGTCCTTTTTGCTTTTAAAGATAATTGAGATTTTGTGACAAGTTACTTTTAATGAGAAAATTACTATATTTCCTTTACTCGTTGGTGATGATGAGCATGCTTGGAGCATGCGGCAATAGTGACATTGTTGATGATGACAGCGACTCAACGGCAATCAAGCTTGGGGTGCTTCCCACTATGGAGTGCCTACCCTTCTATTATGCTGATTCGACAGGTTTGTTTGATTCGCTTGGGATGAATGTAAAGCTTGTGACTTTTGATGCTGCAATGGATGCGGATACCGCATTTAAGAAAGGGCACATTGATGGCATCGTGAGTGACTTGGTAAAAGCATGTGTGTGGAAAGGTGAAGGTGACTCTGTGAGGATTGTTATGGGTGCAGATATGAAGATGTGGCTTGTGACAGCCCAGAATGCACGAATCTTGAAGGTTGAAAGCATAAAAGATAAGATAATCGGTTCTACAAGAAACTCTGCAGAGGATTTATTCTGCGACAAGCTGCTGGAGTATGCAAAACTCAAACCACTGGATTTGAATACTCCGCAGATAAATAAAATCAAGCTGCGTACAATGATGGTTGATCAGAATCAGTATGATGGAGCTGTTCTTCCAGAGCCATTTGCAAGCGAAGCAGTAGCAAGAGGTGGAAAAAGAGTTGTAAACTCTACAAATCTTAGACTTGCAAATATGATGTGCGTCGTATTCAATGATTCAACAATTAAGAAAAAGAAAGAAATACAAAAGCTGTCTAAGGTTTATGACTTAGCCGTAGATGAATTGAATAACGACACCACGCTCAATATTCTTGGTTTCTTTCCTAAAGAGAACATACTCTTTGTACCAGACACACTATTCACTTTCTCACCTCTCAAACCGTCTGCTATGCCTTCTGATTCATTGAAGGGTGTGGTGAAAAAATGGGCAGAAGGAAGAGGTCTTATAAAATAATTATAGATATGGATTACGAATCTATTCGACAGAAATTAAATAATAAAGAACTTAAATCAGTATTCCCTGAGTTAAGGAAAGAAGTAGATGTTGCTGGGAACTGGGAGCTGATTGATGAGATGGAATCTGTCTGGACTACATACCAGCAGATGCTGTCATTCTCTCTGAATGGAATTAAAGATCCTGAATCTGTAAAGATTAGAAATAAGATTTGTAACAGGCTTATCAATGTTGTTACTAAACTTGACCAACTTGACAGAGTAAAAAATAGAGATTCAGAGAGATATTCAAAATACAGAAAGATTATTGGCGAATATTATAGTTTTAATGGCATAGTAGAAAAGCTCAATGATATTTCGTCTAAGTTTGTGGAACTGAAAAATACTGACATGCGTCAGTCTATTCAAGACTACAATTTGAATAATCTGAAAGAGGAACATGAGAGCGCGCTTTTGAATCTCTTTTACTGGACTTGGACAAGTTCGATGTGGAAGAACAGCGATGTTGATACAGCAAACAATTTCATGTTCTCCGATGACATACACTCTGATGACAAGTCTTTATTTGTCAGTGCAGTAATATTGTCTGTACTTGAGTATTTAGACCGGAAGAAAATACTTTTTCTGCTTGACTCTTATCTTATTGATGACGCACAGATTGCTCAAAGGGCTCTTGTGGGAATTGTTATAATTCTCTATCTTTATCATGACAAATTAGATAAAGGTGAGGAGCTGGTTGAAAGGCTAAAAGAATTCTGCCTTACTTCGCAGTTTGTTCATGACATGTATTCTGTGATGATGCAGTTGCAGATTTCTTGTATGACAGACAGCATATCAACTAAAATGCAACAAGACATTTTCCCATCTTTGATGAACGGAAGGCTCAGTAAGATGAGTAAGAAGGGATTCAACATCAATGATTTCACAAAGAACGATGAGAATCCTGAATGGATGGATGATGCGCAGTTTAACAGCAAAATTCGTGAGATAACAGAAATGCAGCTTGACGGAGCAGATGTGTACTTCTCTACATTCTGTTCAATGAAAGGTTTTTCATTCTTTCAGCAAATACCGCATTGGTTTTACCGTTTTAATATTGACAGCCCCTTTACATTACCGGAAATGGAGAAAATAAAGAATAGCAATGTTAAAAACATGGTATTGCTTATGTTCTCTAATGGTCAGTTCTGCAATAGTGACAAATTCTCTCTGTGTTTCTTATTCAAAGACCTTGGCGGAATGGCTGAAAATTTTGTTGAATCACAGCTATCAGAGGAGTTGAATGGTGAAAACATAAATGATCTCATGTCATCACCATTATGTGATGGTGATAAACCATCGATCATCAGAAGGCAGTATATCAATGACTTATACCGATTTTACTACTGCTACCCTTTCAGGCATCAGTTTGAGAATCCGTTTGAGAAGATGAAGGGAAAAACTATTTCACCTCTATCAAACTCGCTGTTCAAAGACCTGCTGATAGATAGTTATGAGTATCTTAACCAGTATGCAGAGTTCTTAATGAGGAAAGAGTATTACAGCGGGGCACTGGAACTTTTTGAACTGTTGCCAAAGAATGATATCGATGAGAAGTTTGCGAGCCTCTGGCAGAGAATAGGTTTTTGCCAGCAGAAGATAGGAAGAGATTATGAAGCTATGGAGTCATACAAGATTGCTAACGCTTTGAAGCCAAATTCTAAGTGGACTCTGCGTCACATGGCTGCTACTCTTTTCTCAATGTCAAGATTTGATGAGGTTATAGATGTTTACCGTGAGCTTCTTGATTATGACGCTGATAATCTCAAATATCTCACTAACTTATACACATCATATTATAATGTCAGAAATATTGACGAAGCAATAAAGATTGCATATAAGGTTGTGTATCTTGACGAAGGCTATAAGACTGCCAAAGAAGACTTGGCATGGTATTTGATACTTGACAAACAGTTTGAAAAAGCTGAGAACATGGTCAATGACATGATTCAAGATAATATGAAGGTGAATGCTGCTTTATTGTTAAGCAGTTATCTGCAATTCATTAAAGGCAATCTCAAAGATGCCCATGTCACACTTTCAGATTTAGTGAAAAATGGAGAGGAATTCGATAAGATAGAATCAGACTTTAAACTTTTGAACGAATTTGGAATTATTGATAGCAACACATTGATACTTTTCATTGATTCACTTTTCTTAATATAAAAGAACACCATCAACCCTATGGAGAATGGCACATTATATCTTCAACGTCTTCGAAGCCTGCTGCAGTTAGAGTACGACTCAGAGAAAGAGGAGTTTAGTATTCAGTCTGAGAGAATGGGAATCAACAGAAAGATTCGCCGTGGCATTTGCTGGTATCCTGTTGAAGCAGGACGAAGTTATTATAATTCTCTGAATCAATTTGTTGTAGAGATTTCAAAGAAGATTCTTCAAAAAGAAAACGAAGAAGATGATGATATTGAACATCTTTTTGAATATGGCCGTCCTGTACAGTTCTTCAGTTTTGACAGTAAGTATCTTGATGACAAGATAAAAGACAAGAACGACATTAAATATTATAACTTCACATCAACTGTAAGCTATGTGGATGGTGATAAGATGGTTGTTACACTACCCTCTTCACAATCTCTTATAGATATTCAGAATGCAGAAAACCTCGGTGTCCAGCTGTATTTTGATGAGACATCATACAAAACGATGTTTCATGCTCTTGATGATGTTATCAATGCCAAGAAAAATCGTCTGGCTGACTTGAGAGATATATTTTCAGGGCAGATTAAGCCTCAGAAGAGAAGTTTCACTCCTTTGCAATTTCCATGGCTGAACAAGACTCAGGAAGAAGCAGTAAATGAAGTGCTATGGGCAAAAGATGTGGAAGTGGTGCATGGCCCTCCAGGTACAGGAAAGACGACAACACTTGTTGAAGCTATATATGAGACCTTAAGGAGAGAGACTCAAGTCATGGTTTGCGCACAGAGCAATATGGCTGTCGATTGGATAAGTGAGAAACTCGTTGATCATGGCATTCCTGTGTTACGAATTGGTAATCCGTCACGAGTGAACGACAAGATGCTTTCTTTCACCTACGAAAGGAAATTTGAGAGTCATCCTGACTATCCCGAACTATGGAGCATTCGCAAAACCATAAGGCAGATAAAGGAGAATCGCAAGAAAGGAGAAAATACGCATCAAAAGATTGCGAGACTCCGTGACCGAGCAAGTGAGATAGAGATGAATATCAATGCTCAGCTTTTTGACGAAGCGCGTGTTGTTGCTTGTACTCTTGTGGGGTCAGCAAATAAGATACTTGTTCGTCAGAAATTCTCCACTCTCTTCATTGACGAGGCAGCACAGGCGCTTGAACCAGCATGCTGGATTGCTATTAGACGTGCCTCACGAGTAGTGTTAGCTGGTGATCATCAGCAATTGCCTCCTACTGTGAAATGCTACGAAGCATTAAAACAAGGTCTTGGCAAGACTCTTATGGAACGAATTGTTGAAAACCAGCCCTCTGCCGTCACCTTGCTGAAGATGCAGTATAGGATGAATGATGTAATAATGAAGTTCTCTTCAGATTGGTTTTATAAAGGTGCTGTAGAATCACATCCAAGTGTAAAGAATCGCTCCGTATTGGATTTTGAAAATCCTATGCTGTGGATTGATGGTGACGAACTGCTTCACACGCTTAAAGAAGGAGATGAAAAAATAGAAGAAGAAATCTCTTTTAAGGAGCAATTCATAGGAGAGAATCACGGAAGAATAAACAAGGCAGAGGCTGAACTCGTTCTGGCTTCACTTAAAGATTACATAGACAAAATCGGGAAAGAGAGGTTTATAGAGGAAAGACTTGATGTCGGTATCATCTCGCCGTATAAGGTTCAGACACAATACATACGTCAGCAGATAAGAAAAAGAGAAGAATTTCGATTATTCCTTAATATGATAAGTGTGAATACTGTTGACGGTTTTCAAGGACAAGAGCGAGACATCGTCATGATAAGCCTTGTGCGTAGCAATGACAATGGACAAATAGGCTTCTTGAATGACTTGCGAAGGATGAATGTGGCAATGACAAGGGCAAGGATGAAGCTTATCATCTTTGGCAATAAAGAAACTCTCCAACATCATCCATTCTACCGCAAGCTTATTAAATATGTAGAGGAGATAAATGATGATAAGGAGCAGTAGAAGAATAGAAATAACATATACTACTAATGACTAATTATAAATAAGATGATAAAGATAAACAATTTTATTACTCGTAACCTAATACTTGTCGGATTGGCATTCAACTGCTTTATGGCAAATGCTCAAAGACATGAGACAGTACTCAATGAAGGATGGAAGTTCTCTCGAGCAGAAAATGCACGAGAGAAAGCAGCAAAAAAGAAGGAAGACACATCTTCTCTCCAGCTGTCAATCTCGAAAGGAAAAGGTACTGACTTGGATTTTGTGCCACTTGAGGCTCAGAATGACTTCAATGACAGCAAATGGCAAACGGTATCTGTTCCTCACGACTGGGCAATATATGGTCCTTTCGATAAAGAGATTGACAAGCAGACTGTTGCTATTGAGCAGAATGGTGAGAAGGAAGCAACAGAGAAGACTGGTCGTTCAGGTTCCCTTCCTTGGATTGGCGAGGGTTGGTATCGCACAACTTTCAAGGTTGAGAAGGACTGTCCTCGAGCAATACTCAATTTTGATGGCGCAATGGCTGAACCTGTTGTGTATGTGAATGGCAAGGTAGCTGGTGAATGGAAGTATGGTTACAATACTTTCAACGTAGATATTACAAATTTCGTTAAAAATGACGGAAGTGATAACACCCTCGCCGTACATCTGCAGAACCTTGAAGAGAGCAGTCGCTGGTATCCTGGAGCTGGTCTTTATCGTCCTGTGACTCTCATTCAAACTCAGAAACGTGCTATAGAGCAATGGAGCGTGAATGCAAACACTCTTGATTTAAGATATGGTGGTGCAGAGGTTGAATTGACAGCAGAAGTTGTAGGATTCAATGTTAATGAACTTAAGTCAAAACTTTTTGGTGTTGAATTCTCTATCGAGACAGAGAGAGGCTCAAAAAATGAGATGAAAGTTACTGTCGGCGAGGATGGCATAGCTAAATGTATTGCAAACATCGCAAATGCCACTCCTTGGACACCAGAGAATCCTCGTTTATATAATCTCCATGTCTCACTATTCCAAATTGAGAATGGAAAGAAGGGACGTGTATTTGATTCATTCACAAAGAAAGTCGGTTTCCGAACTGTTAAATGTTCAGCAGATGGCGGTTTCCAACTTAATGGCGTGACTCGTAAGTTCAAGGGCGTATGTCTACATCACGACCTCGGTATGATTGGAGCAGCAGTAAACAAGTCTGCCCTTATTCGCCAGATAGAACTTCTGAAATCAATGGGATGTGATGCTATTCGTACTGCACATAATATGCCATCCCAAATGCAGATGGAAGTATGCGACTCTCTGGGTATGATGGTCATGGCAGAGTCTTTCGACATGTGGATTTATAAGAAATGCAAGAATGGATATGCACGTTTCTTTGAAGAATGGAGTGACCGCGACATAGAGAATCTTGTAAAGGCAAACCGTCTTCATCCATCTATTGTGATGTGGAGCGTAGGCAATGAGATTCCGGAGCAAGGCAGCACAAATATCGGTCCAAAGATTCTTCGACACCTTCAGGATGTCGTTCGCAAGTATGATACAACACGTCCTATAACTAATGGTATGGATAAGATTGAAGCCGCCATGAAGTCAGGTTTTGCAGCTGTAGCTGATGTGCCAGGCATGAACTATCGTACTCATCTTTATCAAAAAGCGTACGAAGGTCTTGGTCAAGGCTATGTGCTTGGTAGCGAGACTGCATCAACTATTTCTTCTCGTGGAGAATATAAGTTCCCTGTCAAACGTATTGACAATCATGCGTACAGCGATGGTCAATGCTCAAGTTATGATGTAGAAGCTTGCTGGTGGTCAAACATTCCAGAAGAAGATTGGCTGCTACAAGACGAGAAGGACTGGGTTATTGGAGAGTTTGTGTGGACAGGCTTCGACTATCTCGGCGAACCTACTCCATACGATGAATACTGGCCTTCACGCTCATCTTACTTCGGCATCTTCGACCTTGCTGGTCTTCCAAAGGACAGATATTATCTCTATCGCTCCCGTTGGAATCCAACAGAGAAGACAATACACCTTCTGCCACATTGGAACTGGGAGGGACGTGAAGGAGAGGTCACTCCTGTTTATTGCTATACAAACTACCCTACTGCAGAACTTTTCGTAAACGGAAAGAGCCAGGGAAAGATTTCCAAGAACACTTCCGTCAAGACTGGTTCAGGCAAGGATGGAAAGATTTCAGACATAAACGATCCTGCTCTTGACCGCTACCGCCTTCGCTGGAACAATGTTAAATACGAACCAGGCGAACTTAAAGTTATTGTATATGATAACAATGGTAAAGAAGTTGGAAGTGAGATAATTAAAACAGCTGGAAAAGCTGACCACATTTCTCTCTCTGGCGACTTAGGTTCGGAAATTAAGCCTCTTAATGCTGATGGCAAATCTATGACTTTCATAACAGTTAATATAGAGGATAAAGATGGTAACATCGTACCTAATGCTGACAATCAAATAAGTGTGAAGGTGAGCGGTGCTGCTTCTTTCAAGGGTATTTGCAATGGAGATGCTACTTCGCTAGAAGTATTCACAAAGCCAACAATGAAGGCATTCCATGGTCAATTAGTCATTGGCATCCAGAGCAATGGAAAGCAAGGAGATGCTATAGTGACAGTAAGCGGTAAGGATATTAAACCCGCAACAGCAGTAGTTAAATCTCTTTAAGAGTGTTCTATAAATTCGCTTTAGTCATATTTGCAATGTTTATGCCTTGTTCAATAGGCTTTTATATAAGTAATAAATAGATTATCAACAAATAAAATATTTTTATTGTGAATTACGGTTTTGTTAAAGTTGCTTCAGCAATACCACTGCTTAAAGTCGCTGATTGCACATACAATATTCAACAAATAGAAAACCTTATCATCCAAGCGGAAGGAAAAGGAGTGGAGATTATCTGTTTACCAGAACTTTCAATAAGTGGTTATACTTGCGGTGACCTCTTTTCGCAGCAGTTGCTTCTCGAACAATGTGAAGAGGGTCTGTACAAGCTCCTCGACTTCACACGTTCGCTAAAGATAATTTCCATTGTTGGAATGCCTGTAATGGTTGGTTCTCTCTTGATGAACTGCGCTGTAGTCGTGCAAGGTGGCAAGATACTTGGTGTCGTACCAAAGACATATCTGCCTAATTATAAGGAATTTTATGAACAGCGATGGTTTTCTTCATCAAAGACTCTGCCTTCGTCCTCAACAACTCTTCTTTGTGCGCAGGTTGTTCCGATAAGCCCAGATATTATCTTCCAAACATCTGAATATAAATTCGGCATTGAACTTTGTGAAGACCTTTGGGCTCCAAATCCTCCTTCAACAAATCTTGCCCTCAAAGGAGCAGATATCATATTCAACCTCTCTGCGTCGAACGAACTCATTTGCAAGAATGCGTATCTGCGTTCTCTTATCAGTCAGCAATCTGCTCGTTGTCTCTGCGGATATGTATATTCAAGTTGTGGCTATGGCGAGAGCACACAGGATGTAGTATTTGCTGGCAATGCTCTAATCTACGAGAATGGTTCGTGCATAGCCATGAGCAAGCGATTCGCAGTTGAAGAACAACTGATAATCAGTGAACTCGACATTGAACGCCTTCGCACTGAACGAAGAATAAATACTACATGGAGTGAATCAGTCCGCAATATTATCGACAAGACTGTTGTGGAAATCAACTGTCAACTTACATCTCCTTCTTCTGACTTCAAGCTCTCTCGTTGGGTTAATCCTCATCCTTTCGTACCAGGTGGTCATGAACTCGATGACCGATGCGAGGAAATATTTGCCATTCAGGTGGAAGGACTGGCAAAGCGTATAGAGCATACTTGGGCTAAAACTGTCGTGTTAGGTATTTCTGGAGGGCTTGACTCGACACTTGCACTTCTCGTTTGTGTGAAGACTATGGACAAACTCAATCGTCCACACAAAGATATTGTAGGAGTTACAATGCCTGGTTTTGGCACTACTGACCGAACTTACAATAATGCCATAAACCTCATGAAATCACTTGGAGTGACAATCAAGGAAATTAGCATTAAAGACGCTTGTATTCAGCATTTTAAGGACATTGAACATGACATCAATATACACGATGTAACATACGAGAACGGTCAAGCTCGTGAACGAACTCAGATATTGATGGACGTAGCAAACCAGCTTGGAGGTTTTGTTGTAGGAACAGGTGATGTTTCTGAGCTTGCTCTTGGTTGGTGCACTTATAATGCCGACCACATGTCAAACTACGGAGTCAACACTTCTGTTCCTAAGACACTCGTCAAGTATCTTGTTTCTTGGGTTGCCCTGACAAGCGTGGATGAAGAATCGAAAGCTACCCTGCTCGACATTGTTGACACACCAATCTCTCCAGAACTTATTCCTGCTGACGAGAATGGCAATATCAAACAGAAGACAGAAGACCTTGTGGGACCATACGAACTTCACGATTTCTTCCTTTACAACTTCCTGCGCTGCGGGTTTAGACCAGCAAAAATCTATTTCCTTGCACAGCAGGCATTCATCAATCAGCGCAAGGAGAACAGCAATATGCTCGCTTCATATATTAAAACACCAGAGATGCAGTCTGCAATGGAAGTTAACGAATATGATGAGGAGACTATAAAGAAATGGCTTACTACATTCTGCCGACGTTTCTTCACTCAGCAGTTCAAGCGTTCATGTCTGCCTGACGGTCCTAAAGTTGGTTCTGTGTCACTCTCCCCTCGAGGAGACTGGCGTATGCCTTCTGATGCAAGCTATGCAGAGTGGGTGAAAGAATGTGAGAGTTTATGATAATATTATAGCGCATCAATTCAAAATGGATAATTGTCAAGAAAAATTCCGTGTTTACTTTGGCTCATTCCCTCATTATGGCCCTTACAACGAAGGAGAGATTGCTACAATAGAAATAAAGAAAGACCCAACAGATGACATTGTGATAGAGTCTTCCGATATTGATCTTGGTAAAACAATAGAAAATGATGAAGGATATGAGTTTCGATTTGTAATGCCTAAAAGGGATGTTCATATAGAATACTCTTTTGTTCACAAACAGGTAACATGTACCGAATGCGGCAAAGAGCATGACCTTGTGGATAACATTTGTCCTCATTGTGGAGCTTTGTCACACGAATATGCTGCTGAAATTAAAGGTCCACATGATTTCATATCTGACGGAATATTAGCATGGGGAGTGGAAATTGGAAGATTCGTATTTGAAAAGTTCCATACAATAGTTTACACCCTCACAGATACGCCACACATTGGACCTTCAGACACAACGATGTACTACCAGATAACAAAACAAGACTACGAACGTCTTAGCAAAATGGTAATTGAGTCGTTCACAATCTTTTCGGAAAGTGTTCCTTCTTCAGTAACAACACCATGTTGGCGAGATCTTCTGTGTGGAGAATCTATACATTGCAAAAGGAACAAATTCACCCTTCGCGATGTAGATTTATCTCTTGTTGAAAAATATTAGTTGTAACAGAAACAAAGAGTACCACCACTAAAATCCTTTCTTGAAAGTATGATAACAAAGCAGATACTCGACACATATTATTCACAAACGTTTGATATTGAGCGTTTCAAAGCAAACGATCCTTGTGGTGTTGTGTACCAACTTATGGAACATACTGACCGGCAGCTCGATATTGAGATAGGAGCTTTGCTTGTTGCAATGATTTCATGGGGAAGCAGAAAGGTTATTGTGCCAACGGCTCTCCACATGCTTCGAGATGAGATGCGCTGGCATCCTGCCGACTTCATCATCAACGAGGAATATGTGTGCTGCTATTCAGATGCCAAGAACGGCTGCGTGTATCGCACTCTCAATGTTTCTACATTCAAGGCTGTCTGTCAGTCTTTACATGATGCAATCAAAGGGCACCACACTATGGAGGAACTATTTGTGGGCATGCCGACAAAAGATGTCATTGCAACTATCTGCAGATGGTTAGCTCCAGCGAAGATTGGTACTATGGACAAATCTGCCTGCAAGAGAGTGTGCATGTTCGTAAGATGGATGACAAGAAAGGAGTCGCCTGACCTAAACATCTGGAGAAGTCGTTCTCAGGCTGATTTGTATGCAGTGATGGACACTCATGTGCAGCAGCTTACACAGAATCTCCTTATGAATAAGCGACCCACATGGAAATCGTGCGAAGAACTCACAAACATTTTCAAGGAGTGGGATGCGGATGACCCGTTGAAATACGACATAGCACTTATGACATTTGCAGATAACGCTTGATAAGCAGGTGATCAAAAATTAGTCAAAGAATACACTTATGATGATGCATATATAAATAATTTTGATTACCGACCTATAATTAATTAATATAATTTTAATTCCAAATTTATAAAATCCCTAATTCAATTATATGGCAACAGTTGATGACAAAAAAGTAATATTCTCAATGGTTGGTGTAAGTAAGACCATCCAACAGAATCAAAAACAAGTTCTTAAAAATATCTACCTATCTTTCTTTTATGGAGCAAAGATTGGTATCGTAGGTTTGAATGGTGCAGGTAAATCTACACTCATGAAGATTATTGCTGGCATCGACCAGCAGTTTCAAGGTGAAGTTGTCTGGTCACCAGGATATTCTGTAGGCTATCTTCCTCAGGACCCACCTCTTAATGAGGAGAAGACTGTCAAAGAGAATGTGATGGAAGGTGTGCAGTATATCTATGACGCCCTCAAGGAGTATGACGAGATAAATGAGAAGTTTGGATTGCCAGAGTATTACGAAGACGCAGACAAGATGGACAAGCTCATGAGCCGTCAGGCAGAACTGCAGGACATTATTGACTCAACTGACGCTTGGAATATCGATAGCAAACTTGAAAGAGCTATGGATGCTCTTCGATGTCCTCCAGGTGACTGGGCTGTCACTACCCTCTCAGGAGGTGAACGTCGTCGTGTTGCTCTATGCCGTTTGCTGCTTCAGAAACCTGATGTTCTTCTGCTTGATGAGCCTACAAACCACCTTGATGCAGAATCAATAGACTGGCTCGAACAACATCTTCAGCAATATGAGGGAACGGTAATAGCTGTAACCCACGACCGCTACTTCCTTGACGATGTGTCAGAATGGATTCTCGAACTTGATAGAGGTGAGGGCATACCTTGGAAAGGCAATTACTCTTCATGGCTTGACCAGAAGTCTAAAAGAATGGCTCAAGAGGAGAAGACTGCATCAAAACGAAGAAAGGCTCTTGAACGTGAGTTGGAATGGGTGCGCATGGCTCCAAAAGCCCGCCAAGCAAAAGGCAAAGCCCGTCTTAACTCTTATGACAAGATGCTCAATGAAGAACAGAAGGAGCGTGAAGAGAAACTTGAGATTTTCATTCCAAACGGTCCTCGTCTCGGCAATAAGGTTATTGAAGCACACAATATGGCAAAGTCGTTTGGAGACAAGACATTGTTCACTGACCTTAATTTCAATCTGCCTCCAAACGGCATTGTAGGTGTTATAGGTTCAAATGGTGCAGGTAAGACAACACTCTTCCGCCTTATTATGGGACTTGAAACTCCTGATGCTGGTTCATTTGAAGTTGGAGAGACTGTTAAACTTGCTTATGTTGACCAGCAGCACACTGATATTAAAGCAGACCAATCTGTTTATCAAGTTGTAAGCCAAGGCAATGAAACCATACGCATGGGCGGTCGAGAACTTAATGTGCGTGCTTATTTGTCTCGTTTCAATTTCAATGGAGCCGACCAAGAGAAACTTTGCGGGGTACTCTCTGGAGGTGAGCGTAACCGACTTCATCTTGCAATGGCCCTCAAGCAGGAAGGAAATGTGCTTCTTCTTGATGAGCCAACAAATGATATTGACGTAAACACTCTTCGAGCCCTTGAAGAAGGTTTGGAGAATTTTGCAGGATGTGCTGTAGTAATATCTCACGATAGATGGTTCCTTGACCGTATATGCACTCATATCCTTGCTTATGAAGGAAATGGCGAAGTAGTATTCTTTGAAGGCTCATATACTGACTATGAAGCAAACAAAGCAAAGCGCCTCGGCCTTGAAGAGCCAAAGCGCATTCGCTATCGCAAACTGATGGACGAATAACACTATTGACATGTAGAAATTCGAAATACATACTTTATGAAAAGAACAATCACAACATTAGCCATAGCATTCACATCAATCTTAGCTATTGCTCAAGACCAATTCAAAGGACAGTATTTCTGTAAAGACCTTGCAGCAACTCTCACAATAAACCTTAGCGAGAAGAACATCTCCTTGAAGGATCTTGATTTTGATGAGACTTACGGCTACCTTAAAGGAAATTTTAACGGTACATGGGTAATTCTAAAAGTCAAAAAAGCTGATGATAGCAAGGCTCTTGTTCGTATGGTCAGTGATATGGGTAATGACGCACAAGATGTGGAGTTTACTATAAATAAAGAAGGAAAGCTTGAAATGCGCCTCGTTGGTGAACAAAACATAAAAGCTGTTGATGAACGTAAATATGTGAAATTTCCAAAAGTGGCTGTTTTCACACGATAAAAAAAGACTTTAATGACAGAAGATTATTTAGATAGTTTTAATCCACCACAACGTGAGGCTGTTGAATACTGCGACGGACCAGCACTTGTAATTGCAGGTGCTGGTTCAGGCAAAACGCGTGTACTGACCTACAAGATAGCATATCTTATTGAACAACATGGTTATGAACCTTGGTCAATCTTAGCCCTTACCTTCACCAATAAAGCGGCAGGCGAGATGAAGGAGCGTATCGCAAAGATTGTAGGCTTAGATACTGCGCGACGTCTGTGGATGGGCACGTTCCACAGCATATTTCTTCGTATTCTTAGAGTTGAGCATGAGGCGATAGGTTTCGATAAGAACTTCACAATCTACGATTCTGACGATTCCAAGAGTCTTGTCAAAAAGATTATTAAACAAATGAATCTTGATGACAAAATCTATAAGCCAGGAACAATACTCAACGGAATCAGCAACTGCAAAAACCAGCTTGTCACAGCTCAAGAGTATGCATCAAATCCCGCTAACTTGCAAAGTGATGATCGCGCAAAGATTGGCGATTTCTATAAGATTTATCAGAATTACTCCAATCGCTGTCGTCAGAGCAACGCAATGGACTTCGACGATATACTCCTCTACACTTATCAACTCTTCGACAAGAATCCAGAGATATTGGAGAAGTGGGAATCACGATTTAATTATGTACTTGTTGACGAGTACCAAGACACGAACCATGCACAACACCGCATTGTGTGGCAACTTACTAAAAACCATCAGCGTGTATGTGTTGTGGGAGATGACGCACAAAGTATTTATAGTTTTCGTGGAGCAAATATCGAAAACATATTATCTTTCAACAAGATATACTCTGACAGTAAACTTATAAAATTAGAGCAGAATTATCGTTCAACTCAAAACATTGTAGAGGCAGCAAACAGTCTGATAGGTAAAAACAACCGTCAGATAAAAAAGAACGTGTTCTCAGAAAACGATAAAGGTGACAAGCTGCATCTTATAGCAACAAACTCCGATATTGAAGAGAGCAAGGTCGTGGTTAACAGCATACGAAGTGTAAAGGCTAAAGAAAATTGCCATTATTCTGACTTTGCTATCCTCTATCGTACTAATGCTCAGAGTCGTTCTTTTGAAGAAGCACTTATTCGTGAACGAATTCCTTACAGAATCTATGGAGGTCTATCTTTCTACCAGCGTAAAGAGGTAAAAGATGTGTTGGCATATTTCAAACTAACAGTTAATCTGAGCGATGAAGAGGCTTTCAGAAGAATTATCAATACTCCTAAACGCGGTATTGGAGCAACAACCATAGCCAAGATTGCAAATATTGCAACAGATGAAAAGAATAATGTTAGCCTTTGGCAAGTCATTTCTTTCCCTGAACAATATGGACTATCGCTTTCGAATGCCACTTTCAGTAAGATAATTGAGTTCAAAGAGCTTATTGAAAATTTTAATGAACGTTCATTCACAGAAAATGCTGCAGAGTTAGGACTTGACATAATCAAGAAAAGCGGGATAATCGAAGAAATATTCAAAGAAGAAGGTTCCGATGGTCATGCAAAGCAAGAAATTCTTGAGGAATTGATTAATGGCATCCAGGATTTCTGCAACACCCGAACAGAAGAAGGTGAGTCTTGTTCTCTCAGCGATTATCTCTCTGAAGTATCTTTAATGAGTGATCTTGATTCCGATGATGATGCTGAAGAAAAAGATAAGATAACTCTCATGACAATCCATTCTGCTAAAGGTTTGGAATTCAATACTGTGTTTGTTGTTGGTCTTGAAGAAGGTTTATTTCCTAATGATATGGCTTCAGGAAAACCAAGAGAGATGGAGGAGGAACGTCGTCTTTTCTATGTTGCCATAACACGAGCAAAGAGTCATTGCTATTTATCATACGCACAAACTCGATATCGTTATGGGCAACAGGAGTTTTGTTCGCCAAGTCGCTTCCTCATGGATATTGACTCTTGCTATATTGATAGAAAACAGACCATGCACACTTCTCGTCGAACAACATCTTATGATGATATCGATCTTCCATGGAAGAAACGCTCTTCAATATATGATGATGATTACCGTTCTACATCATATAAACCTTCATCAGATGGTCGGAGGTTTTCATCGTATGATTCACAAAGAAGTGGTTCTTCACAACCAACAATAAGTCAAAACAGCTTTATTTCATCTTCACGCCCATTCTCTCCTTCTACACCAAAGAAAAAAACACATATTGACGGAATGAGCAATATAACAAAGATTGTTACTCCAAAATCAGAAAATAAAGCAACAACATCTTCACAGCCATCTGCAATATGTTTTTCATACCAAGGAATAGCAGTAGGAAAGCATATTATGCATGAACGCTTTGGCAGAGGTGAAGTTATAAAACTCGAAGGTCATGATGATAGTCTTAAAGCATTTATCAAATTTGATAATTTAGGAACAAAACAGCTGCTACTAAAGTTTGCAAAGTTTACCATTATTGACTGAAAAAAGTAAGGATGCGCATTTCGTGCATCCTTATCTTTTTATTTGTTAGATAGTTGTTAATCTTCTTCTTATTTCAGAACAACATTTACTATACTATGAGCTGGCAAATTCACGATTAGCTGTCCATTCTTCACTTTAGCATCTTTAAATGGTGATGGGTGAACATTATCTTTACCGAAATCATTATACGCATGTACATCCTTTGCTGTAAGGATTTCACTTTCGCCAACAGCAACTTTCTTTCCGTCAATATTTACTGCTACTACATGTGATTTTTCCAGATCAATGTTAGTAAGTGAAAGTGTTGTAACACCATTTTTAGTGCTTGCAGTAAAACTAACTGTAGGAACTTGCTCTCTATCATTTACTTGAATCTTATCGCAAGTGATTTCACCTGGTATATGCTTTGCTTCTTTATGCACATTATACATCCTAAACACATGATATGTAGGAGTAAGCACGCATTGGTCGTTAGGATTCTTTTCGTTAGTAAGAATCATTGCTTGGAGTACATTTACAACCTGAGCTATATTGGCCATCTTTATGCGGTCAGTATATTTATGGAAAATATCTAATGATGTAGAAGCAACAATTGCATCACGCATAGTATTCTGCTGATAGAGCCAACCAGGATTCGTACCTGGCTCAACATTGAACCACGTACCCCATTCGTCAACCATCAAACCGACTTTCTTATTTGGGTCAACCTTATCCAATTCTTTTATATGTCCCTTAATACAATCCTCAATGCCAAGAGATTTAGACAGGATTTCATAGAATTCCTTGTTTGTGAATACTAATGAAGAGCCTTTGCGCCCTGTACCATCAGGGTTTGTGCCCCAGTCACGAACAGCATAGTAATGAAGTGAAATACCATCCATTCGCCCTGTGCCTATCTTGTTCATAAGCACTTTGCTCCAATTATAATCGTTAGCATTGGCACCTGATGCAATCTTGAAAAGCTTGTTATCGCCATAATTGCGACAATACACAGCATATCGACGATAGAGGTCGCTATAAAATTCTGGTAACATATCACCACCACATCCCCAACTTTCATTACCTACGCCAAGGTATTTCACCTTCCATGCTTTTTCCCTGCCATTCTTTCTTCGTAGCTCAGCCATAGTGCTATTGCTGTTGCTTGTCATATATTCAACCCATTTAGCAAGTTCTTCTGGTGTGCCACTGCCCACATTTCCACTTATGTAAGGTTCACAACCAAGGAGTTCGCAAAGGTTTAGAAACTCATGTGTTCCGAATGAGTTGTCTTCTACAGTACCTCCCCAATTATTATTCACCATGCGAGGTCGATTCTCCTGCGACCCAACACCATCCATCCAGTGATACTCATCAGCAAAACAACCACCAGGCCAACGCATTACCGGCACTTCAAGAGTTTTCAAGGCATCAAATACATCCTTCCTATATCCTTCCACATTAGGTATTTCAGAATCCTTGCCAACCCAAATACCGCCATAAATACAGCGGCCAAGGTGCTCAGCAAATTGGCCATAGATTTCTTTAGGGATAACATTTTCAGCCTTATCAGGATGAAGAGTTATTTG
The DNA here is from genome assembly GCA_024401215.1 of Bacteroidaceae bacterium. Classification (GTDB taxonomy): domain Bacteria; phylum Bacteroidota; class Bacteroidia; order Bacteroidales; family Bacteroidaceae; genus Minthosoma. Next base: position 15,783 of record JAKSLL010000036.1, on the reverse strand, counting down.
TACATCCTGTGCAAACGATGTAACGGAAACGGCAGTCATAAAACATCCTGCCAAAATTGATTTTAAGTTAGTCATTTTATTTGTTAATAGTTAGAATAAAAGTATTAATATCTTATCTTGTTACGAATTTATGAATTTGTCGATGATGCTCTTTGTTTCTTCATCTTCAAGTCTTAAAACATCTTCATACATCATATCAAAACGGTTTGAAAGGAAAAGAATGTTATCGTATGTCAATGGTATGTTGCCTTTATGACTTAATAAAGTTATCAGAAACACCATTCTGTCACAATTAAAGAGAGCTTCTGCAACTTCCTTATGATTGATAAGATAGTCATATATGCGTGGTGAAAAATCATTATCAGCAATTCTTACAAACATTTTGTTGCGAAGCATTGAGCGGTACTCCCCTTTCTCCAGATTTACACGGGCCATCTGCTGAAAAATTGAACTCATACTCCACTCCGCTGTTTCAAGGGTTGCAATTACGCCATTAAGTGTACGTGAATAGTTCTCATAACCTTCCCAATCATCCTTGCATTTGTATCGCATATCATGTTCAACTTCATGCCATCCCTCACTAAAGATAGTGCGAATCTGTACTTCGTATGTAGCATCAATATACGGAGCATACTGTTCTGGAAGGTGTTTGCGGAACTCATCAACAAGATGCTGTGGGATTGGCTTTACAAGATTCAGTCTTTGAGGACGAAAAGTATCAACTCCTGGTGCATCAACTGCAGAGTCAACTATATCTTTGCAACTGAAAAAGAAGCCGAGCAATTCAACATCATCAGGATAGTAAAGTACGATACGAAGACCTATAACATCCTGAATTTTCTTTCCAGAATTTCGGTATTGATCACCCTTCCACGCCATTTTATGCTCTAATGAACGTGTAGTTTTTACACGTCCAAAGATTCTATACATAAGACCACACCGATTCAGATCATCAGAAATCTGCTGTTCTATAGCATTTTTAATATCAATAAGTTCCATTATATCATCTACATTAAGAAATAACATACAGTTATATTTGTAACAAGCAAAATGAGATTCATCGGAAGACCTATACGGATGAAATCAGAAAAACGATATCCGCCAGGGCTATAAACCATCAAATTAGACTCGCTACCCATCGGAGTTGCAAAAGAACTATTCACATTAACCATTACTGCCACACAGAAAACTGCTGGGTCAACATTAAGACTCATTGCAAGGGTGATAGCTATTGGAGCTAAAATGGCTGCTGCTGTCGTATTACTTATAAACTCTGTAATAAAAGTCGAGATGACACATAGAATGATAAGTATTACAAGAGGTGAAGAGCCTACTACAGATTGTAATCCCACTGATAGCTGATGAGCTAAACCTGTTGCTTTAATAGCTTCACCAATACAGACGCTGCCAGCAAATGACATAATAAGCTTCCAGTTAATACTTTGCTGCAATTGTTCGATAGAGCAACAACGCGTGATTACCATCAGGAGAGCAGCTAATATTGCACTATGAATTAGTGGCATAACACCCAAAGCACTAAGGATGATCATGCTAAACATCAATAACATAGATATGAATGTTGTCTTATCTACTTGCGGAAGTGCTATATTATCGAAGAAATTGAGATTCCCGACGAAATTCGTAGGTACAAGTCGCGCTCCCTCAAGCAGCAGTGTATCACCTGCTCTCAAGGCAATCTCCCTTGGTATGGATGTCATACGCTCACCATCTCGTGCTACGGCTACAAGAACAACATTATGCAGAGATTCAAAGTTTATATCACACATTCTTGTGCCTATCAGAGGCGAAGAAATGTCAACAGTCGCCATTTGGAGTTTACGCGATTTTTCCAAATCAGTGGTGTTGAATACAAGTTTATTTGCATTTACCAACCCATGAGAACTACGAAGTTCAAGAATGCTATTTATCTGACCAGAATAAACAAGATGATCATTGCCGAGAATAAACTCATCAGCAGGAACTGGGGAAATGATCTCACGGTCAAATCGCACAATTTCAACAAGATGTCCGCCATGCACATCAAGCAGTCCAGCCTCTTCAACTGTCATACCCACCACTTTATTCTCTGCTGGTACAATTAATTCCACAGTATAGTCGGCACTACTCTCAAAACTCTCCTCTGGACTCTTCCTATCTGGAAGCAACCTACGAAGGAGGATAATTGAGATTACACATACAATCATACTAATGAAGCCAGGTATGAACGGTGCAAAAAAATTGAGCGTATGACCTGTTTGCCGTTCATAATATCCCGAAATAACGAGATTAGCTGGCGTTCCTATTATGGTACACATTCCACCAATGCTTGCTGCATAACTAAGAGGGATAAGCAGACGAGACGGCGCAATGTCTAATCGTTTGCTCCACATTTTTACCACATTGATGAACATAGCCACCAATGTGGTGTTACTGAGGAAGGCAGACATCAAGCTTACGGGAATCATAAGCCTAATTATGGAGCCTACAAAAGAGCGCGGTGTTCCCATAACGTGACATGTAAACCAATTTATTGCACCAGAATGAATCATTCCAGATACTAAAATAGAGATTACAGCAATGAGCACAACCGACTGAGTACCAAAACAACTTAAAGCCTCTTCAGTGGTAAGACAACCTGAAAGCAACAATATAGCTATACATCCGAAAGCAATTACATCTCCAGGCAATAAATGGCGTATAAGCAGAACAAATTTTGCTAATAATACGCAAAGAACAATCCAAGCAAATATGGTCACTTTAATCCTCGAATACAAAAAGATTATTAAAGCCTGTTATCGTAAATACGTTCATTACCATAGGCTGTAATTTGCGAATAATAAGTTTTGTTCCGACGGCAGTGGCTTTTTTCTGCATGGTCAAGAAAATTCTCAAACCACTTGAACAGATATAATCCATCTTTTCGCAATCAAGCACTACTGTTGTTCCAAGTCCTAAAGGCAATTCCTCGAATCTTTGAGAAAGTTCATCAAGATGCTGTGCATTCAGTGGTTCATCAATAACAATTGTTATTACACCATTTTCTTTGTCAATAATTGTATCCATTTGAATTTATAGGATTTAATAGTTATAAATGACTCCTCACTAGTTTATAACTGCGAGTAAAATTTCATTAGGAAGCGACAAAATGTAATCAATACAACATTTTGAAGCTACCTTTCACGATTATACTTGACAAAGGTAAATCAAAATATCATAACTCACAAAATATAACAGATATTTTTATACATAAAAATTAAATTGACCATTTTTATTAAATTATTGCATTACTATTTTGCTATTTGATTTTAAACATATAATTTTGTAATAATAATGTATTTTATAATGCATGTCAGAAAATAATTAACATACAAAAAATTGAGCAAAAACAAATTATGGAAGTAACAATTAACAACGAAGGAGATAAATTAGTTGCAGTTTTACAAGGACGTTTAGATACAGCATCCGCAGCACAATTCAGTAATGACATTGCTCCACTTATACAGCAAGCAGAAAAGACTATTGTGCTCGATTGCAAAGAATTAGAATTTATATCAAGTTCAGGACTCCGCCTTTTCCTTAATCTCCGTAAAGCGACAATGTCAAAAGGTGGTAGCGTAACTATCAAGAATGTCTCCAATGAGATAAAACAAATATTCACAATTACAGGATTCACTTCTCTTTTTCAATTTGAATAATGCATAAAGAGTTAATCTTAAATAATAGCATCTCTGAATTAACCTTGCTTGAAGGGTTTGTCAGTGAAGTTTGCGATGAATTGCAAGAAGATGCAGCCTTAACATTCAATATCAATCTTGTGCTGGAAGAAATTGCAACCAATGTCATAAATTATGCATTTCCTCAATCAGAGAAACATTCTTTCAGTATCACAGCCGACGGAGATGCAGGAGGAATGCTAACATTCCAAATTATTGATGATGGAGTTGCCTTTGACCCAACAAACGAAGCACCAGATGTTGATGTTTCTTTAGGTGTAGAAGAACGTCCTATTGGAGGGTTAGGCATATTCCTCGTGAAGCAAATTATGGATGACGTTATCTATAATCGTGAAGATAATAAGAACATCCTCACCCTACGAAAAAAACTGTAAACAAATCACAATTTAATGACAGTTAAGTTCCGCCAATCATTCAAGCTGAAGTTATGTGCTTGGTTATTAGGCATCAATATTGTTGTCTTTTCCATAATCTTCGGTGCTGTACTTTATTATGTTATTGATGAAGTACGCAATGATGTGCATGCAACAGCATGGGCAAAACTTGATTATGTGATCAAAGCCCTTGATGAGGGGCTTACAGCAACAGAGGTATCGGCAGAAAATCTTCAGGGTATATCAAAGTCACCTTTAATTGCTCACCGCCGTGACTCAATAATGTCACTTTGTGAACATTTTCTTATTTCTAATCCACGAGTACAAGGTGTTGCTGTGGGATTTGATCACAATGTGGTATCTAACAAGGAAAAAGGCTTCTGCCCTTATGTCATGCACATGAAAGATGGAAGTTACATGCGACGTGATATTGCTTTAGTCAGAGATTATGCTAGTTATGATTGGTATAAGAATGTTGCGAGCAAGAAAGAAGCTGTATGGACAAAACCTTTTAGAGAAGCTAATGGCACAATCATCACAGCATACACTGTACCATTGTATGATGCTAATAACAACTTCTATGCTGTAATGGCTATTGACTTGAATCTTGATATTATAAATGAGACATTGCAAGATGTTAAGCCCTACCCTAATGCGATGCTTACTATTGTTGATGCTGATGGAACATTTATTGCTCACCCAAATCAAGACTACATTCTCAATGAATCGATACAATCTTTATTAGAAAAGCAAAAGGAGGGTGCTAATGAAGACATTTATTCTCAGATACAGAAACAAGAACGTGGATACGGCTGTTACGATGATAAAGAAAGAGGGAAAATAGCTGTTTTTTATGCTAAAGAGCCAAAGACAGGCTGGACAGTCACATTAGAGGTGCCTCATAAAGATGTTGCCTCAAGCCTGATTAACATGACAAATATCCTTATTGCTATCATGCTGATAGGCATTATCCTTACAATCATTGTTTGTGTCGTTGTAATAAACAAACTTTCAAAGCCTTTAGAAACGTTCGCTCTTGCTGCAAGAGAAATATCGCATGGCAATTTCAATGTCAAATTGCCTGTCATAACAAGCCACAATGAACTGTATGACCTTCGTGCTGCTTTAGCTTCAATGAAAGGTTCGCTTAACACTTATATTAAGGAACTTGAAAAAACAACACAAAGCAAGGCTCTTATTGAAGGAGAACTGTCTACAGCTCGCAAAATACAGATGGCAATGGTGCCAAAAATCTTCCCGCCTTATCCAGGTAGGACAGAGATTGATATTTACGGCAAGCTTATACCAGCAAAAGCTGTTGGCGGAGATTTGTTTGATTTCCTTCTTGATGGTGATGACTTCTACTTTTGCATAGGTGATGTCTCAGGTAAAGGTGTTCCAGCTTCACTCTTTATGGCGATTACACGTTCTCTTTTCAGGAATAATGTAACACACGCTAAGTCACCAGCAAAGATTGCTACACTTCTCAACAATGCTATTGCACAGGGTAATGATGAAAATATGTTCGTAACGATGTTCATCGGATGCTGCAACCTTAAAACAGGATTATTCACATGTTGCAACTGCGGTCATAACGCTCCAGCCACAAATGGCGAATACATATCTGACGCCCCCGTAACAGTAGGACCTTCCAACACTGTTCACTTTATGGAGAAAGTGCCTGTCAATCTGCCAATTGGCGTCATTGACGGTTTTGAATACAAAGAGATAAGCTTCTATATTCGCCCAGGAGTAAAAATCATGCTTTATACTGACGGAATTACAGAGGCAGAAAACATTAAATCTGAATTATATGGCGACCAGCATCTGCTTGATGTTCTGTCATCATTCGATACCAATGTCTCAGCTGAGGATGCAGTAAACATGCTTATAGATGATGTGCATAAGCATGCAGTAGGAGCCGAACAAAGCGACGACATTACTGTGTTATGCATGGGGTACAGGTAGCCCATCTGACATTTTCTACTAAATAGAAATGAGACTATCGATTATAGAATACATTTTAATCACATATTTTATTATTTGATAATATGGATACTTTTTTAGATTCAATAATATTAGGAATGCAAGTCAAAGCTTGGATTACTGTTCTGCTTGTACTTGCTATGTTTCTTTCTTTGATATTCACAAAGATTAAGACATGGGCAGCATTTATAACTACTGTTTCTATTCTTTTCATAGTGGGTGTGCTCGATGCAAAAGAAGTTTTTGCAGGCTTTAGCAGCCCAAGTGTTATTGTTGTAGCAGTATTGTTTGTTGTTATTGCTGGCTTGACCTACACAGGAGTTTTGAAGTGGATAGTAAAATATTTGATGGGACAGCCAAAGAGTCTTACTGGGGCAATCGTGAGAGTGATGGCACCAGTTGCTTTTCTTAGCGCATTCTTGAGTAATACTACTGTTGTGGCATTATTCATAAATGTTGTAAAAGAGTGGAGCAGAAAGTTAGGCATTGCACCAAGCAAACTTCTTATTCCTTTGAGTTACGCCAGTGGCATGGGTGGAATATGCACACTCATTGGAACACCACCAAACTTGATTATTTCTGGATTGTATGCAGAAGAAACAGGTGAACAATTAAGCATATTCACTACGTTAGGTGTTGGAGTATTCTGCCTTGCTGTAGGAATTGTGAGCATGATAGCTATGCAAAAATTACTGCCTGTACGTGAGAGCCCAGAGGAAAAGATGAATGTCACAGGTAACACAATAGAACTCAGAGTCCCTTCTAATAGCCATCTTGTCGGACAGACTGTAAGCGCTATAGATTATACACAAGGGTTACTTGGAATAATAAGTTTTGATGGTGAGGTAAATAATAATGTCCAACCAGATGATTTCTTACTTGGTGGTGACACATTAGTATATTCTGGCTCACGAGAAGATATTTTGAGTGCGGCAAAGCGCAACGGACTTGAATGCTCTATTGCTGACATAGAAATAGAAGGTGGGCTTGGCAAGAAAACCATTATTTCGTCAGCTATCATGATTGCAATGGTAGCACTATCAGCAATAGGTGTCATGCCCCTCTTACAATGTGCATTGATAGCAGCCATACTGATGGTGATAATTGGATGCTGTTCTTCATCTCAAGCATACAAAAGTATTGATTGGCAGATTGTTATAATCTTTGCGTGCAGCGTTGCTCTTGGAAATGCTATAGAGAAAACAGGCATAGCTCAGGTTATAGCCGACGGATTGCTAAGTGTATGCGGCACAAATCCATATGTTGTTATGCTTACAATTTGCCTTGTTGGCACATTCATAACAGAATTTATCAGCAATACTGCCTGCGGAGCCATGTTCTACCCTGTAGCTATGTCTGCTGCTCATTTATTAGGCGTGAACCCACTTACATTTGCTGTAGCCCTAATGGTGTCAGTTAGTTCAAGTTTTGCAACACCGATAGGTTCTCCAACACATATGCTTGTGTATGTGCCAGGAGGTTATAAGTTTATCGATTTTGTAAAAGTAGGTTTTTGGATGAATCTGATAATACTTGCCGCAAACATGTTTATCACACCATTATTATTCCCACTTTAATTTCTGTTTGCCTTTCTCTCGTAGCATCCCACAAGAAGTGCCAAATGAAACGACATTGAGTATCATCTCCCTATTACTAACTGATATAGTTATTAAGTATGCAACTTGCTCGTTTTTAGGAGTTAAAGTGGAGTTAAAGAGGAGTTATCGCTTCGCTCGGAGTTAAAGAGACGTTTGCCATGTCAGACATTTGTCACTTTAACTACCCTTTAACTTCTCTTTAACTACCCTTTAACTACACAACAAGTGGAGCGAAACTTGTATATAGTTACTGGAGATGAATTTCTTCTTGTGTCTCAATTGGTAATGGCAAACGATAGAGATTTTGTGGCAATTCTTTCTGTTTTGTACTATGTCCCTGCTTTTTCGTCTTTTTTCTCTTCTTCACTTTCATTTCTACGACCTCACCTACACGTATAGTACAAAATCCTTCCAATGTTACATCTAAGGGTATTTGATAATTTTCATTTGTAACAACTATGTTTTCAGGACTGTAGCCAACAAACTTGAATTGTATTTCTACAGGAAGAGTATCTACTGATAGACTGAATTCTCCTTTTTCTTTAGAATATGTGCCACACACAACTTTCTTGTGCTCATCATACACAATAACACTACACCCCATTATATAATCAAACTCATCCCTAACAACACCCTTTATCTGATACTTGCAAACCTTATTGCTGTCAGTAGCAATTACTGGCATATCATTAGGTGAAGCAGCTATCATTTGAGTTGGAGCAAACACACCTATGTTAAACGTCAATCCTGCCATTACGACAGCCTTGCCTAACATCTGGCGCTGATATAGCTTTCTCTCAAGATATCGCATTTCAGACTCACATCGTGGACACGTTCCTGAACACTCACCTTTATACTTACATTCTTTAATCTCCAGCTTTATGCCATTTGCTTCAGCCAGCTTACGACGAATATCCTTAAGTATTCGACACTTTTCTTTTCCAATGTTCATAGTAAAATCGTTTTAGTGATTAAAAATTCAAAACAAAAGTACAACATCTTGTAGAGAGATAAGTCCAAATACGATTTACAAAATTTTCACAATTTGATATGAGAAAAATAAAATTTTACAAATAATTTACAACATGCGAGTAACAGTTTGTTTTTCTTACGGTTATAACGACATAACAAATTTATCCCAGTCTTTAGCCGTTCCCTTGTTATCAAACACTTTATGCTGGAGACGGAGACGAATTTGTGACACCGAACTATTGCTCATAGCCATCAATTTAGCCATATTCGACGGCGCCACTTCAAGTTTTATGAGCAGACAAACATGATATTCCGTGTCAGAAAGATTTATCAATTCATACAGCGAATCTTTGAATGATGGTAACTGCTCAGCGAAACGCTCTTCAATAAACTTCCAATCCGAAGACTTCAAAATCTTGTCGCTATTCACCCTTGATGAGATTAGCTCATTTATATCCTTGTCATAGAATTGCCTCTTTACGGGAGCATGCTGTTCTTCCACAACCTTAACCTCCTCATGTGCATTAGAGTAAGTTTCATCAACATTACCATTACGTCTTCTTTTCAAAAAGAAAAATGCTATCAACCCACCAACAGCCAAGGCAACAGCACATACTATTATAATTACCCCACCCTTGTTATTCAATTTGTCCTTCAAAGCTGAATTCTGTTTCATGAGCTCAGCCACCTTAACTTTCTCATATATCTTCTGCATCTCGAGACTAATCTGCGTACGTCTGTTAGCATCAACACTGTCTTTCAAAGCCAATTCGGCAGACTTCACTAAGTCATCCTTACATTTAATCATCCAAAGCGAGTCGCCAGCATTTTTAGAATAGAACAAAGCAAGTTCCTGCATATTCTTTGCATCCTCATAAAGATGATTTCGCATGAGGACATCTCCAATCTGAAAGTATATCCTGCTTTTTAAGGGCAAGGTAAGCATTGTGCTGTCACAGCATAAGGCTTTATGGAGGTAAAGGAGAGATTTCTCCCCATTCTTCAAGTCAGAGTTTACTCTTCCAACATAATAATATGATTCAGCAAGATGACCTTCTGGATCATTCGTTTCATAGTAATCAGCAAGAGAGCAAACTAATGAGTCAGAGGTGAATTTCTTATCTTTCTCACTGTCTATCTTTATGGAAAGCAGATTATAATACATAGAAACATCTTCAGATGCACCCACAGCCTCGCTTTTAATTTCGTCAAGTCGAAACTTTGCGCTGTCAACATCCGAGTATATGAGTGAATCTATCTCTACAAGCTTTGACTTTATGATTTGATTTCGTATATCGCAGGATGCAATAGCAATCGTAACAAAGCACAGAAATATGAAATTTGGCAAATACTTTCTCTTCATTTGTTTATTATGACAAAGACTTTATTATTTATGTTAAAATAGGTGTTATATAACAATATATTTGTTCTGATAGTTAAATCATCTACAAAGTTATAAAAAATGTCATACATATAAAAGAATGAAAGCGATAAAGTAATAGCAATTCGTTTCACCAAATGTATTTTGTTGTTTTGTGCACTTAATAATGATGAAATACAAACTGTAGGAAGCTATGTAGTGTCTAACCGCGGGGCACTGTCAACTAAATCAGGACGCATTCAAGGCAAGTGTCAACCTGAGCAGTATTAACTAATGAATGTGTCAACTAAAACCAGTACCATACATAAAACCATACACTATTTTTCACCAATAGTTATGTTACAAGTGTAACACGCTCAGTGTTACATCTGTAACATGCTCGGTGTTACAAGTGTAACATGCCGTGTGTTACGCTTGTAACATCTGTGATAAAAGTGTGTTACACTACGATAACACTAAATTATGACTAAAAGGTATTGTTAGAAAATCAATCAGACAACAGATATTTATTCTTATGTTTTTCAACAAAGTAATAACATTTAACTACATCTGTACTTTACCCCTGATTTTATTATTTTATCGTCATTACAACATGTAATCAAAAAACATAGAAACTCAGTATATTCTCCATTCGTTAATCAACCATAATTTTGGAAGAGTTTTATCAGTGCAATATGCTTTATCTTCTCCTTATCTACTCCTGCATATATTGTCGATTTTCTTTATTGAGAATAAATGGATAATAGGACATTATTAAACAACTAAGCCTCCTATCACCCCAACCAGCAAACATACAACCTCCCCAAACCACTACCCCCCCAAACATCCCAAACCACTAATCCTCCAACCACCTCAAATACAAAAAACGTCATTCATTTGGGAATAAATTAAGTGTCAAAACAACACTTTAACAAATTTATGTTATATAACATGTTTTTACATACAATTTTAATATAAAAAATCACGAACTTTGACCAAAAGTTTATAAACTAAAATCATTTCTAACCCTATTTATGAAAAATCTAAAGACAATTTTGTGCGGAAGTGCTGCAGCAGTAGCGCTCTTTTGTGCATGTACAGGTGAACAGCAGGTAATCGCTCTTGAACTCACAGCTTCAGGTCTTAATCCTGCAGCATTTGACACTATCATCAACAACGACACAGTTAAGCTTTTCACGCTTAAGAATGCAAAAGGCACAATGGAGGTCTGCATCACCAACTACGGTGGTCGTGTTGTTTCACTTTCTGTTCCTGACAAGGATGGAAAATTGACAGATGTTGTTCTCGGTTATGACAATATCCATGAGTATGCAGATACAAAGAACACTCCAAGTGACTATGGATCATCTGTAGGACGTTATGCTAACCGTATTGCAGGAGCTAAGTTCACACTTAACGGACAAGAATACAACCTTACAGCCAATGACGGTCCTAACTGCCTCCATGGCGGTGGTGCTACAGGTTGGATGAACAAGGTTTACAAGGCTGAGCAGATTGGTGATAATGTATTAAAACTCACTATCATTGCCGAAGATGGAGAGAATGGTTTCCCAGGAACAGTTACTGCAACTACAACATACACAGTAACAGATGACAACACTCTCGATATGGTTTGGGAGGCAACTACAGACAAGGAAACTATCATCAACCAGACAAACCACAACTACTACAACCTCAATGGTGACTTCAACAATGTAGGTACAGACATGGAGCTCTGGATCAATGCCGACAACTTCACACCATCTAATGAACTCTACATTCCAACAGGTGAAATCAAGCCAGTTGCTGACACTCCATTCGATTTCACAAAGCCTCATGCTATTGCTGACGCTATCGGCGCAGACTTCGACCAGATTAAGAATGCGCGTGGTGGTATCGACCATAACTTCTGCCTTAACACTTATAAGGATGGTAAGGGCGATGACACTCAGGCTTGTGCTTCTCTCTATTCAAAGAAGACAGGTATCTTCATGGAGATGTTCACTAATGAGCCAGGTGTTCAGTGCTACACTGGTAACTTCCAGGGGGTTGACGGTGAACTTGAGATTGCTCATAAGAATGGTAAATACCCTCAGTATGTAAGCGTATGTCTTGAAAGCCAGAAATATCCTAACTCTCCAAACCAGCCAGAGTGGGTTCAGCCAACTCTCAAGCCAGGTGAGAAGTATTACAGCCACGCTGCATACAAATTCTCTGTCAAGTAATATTTGAATAATAATTTTTAACTATAAACAAAACAAAAAACAATGAATGATTTCGCTTCTAGAATCGCTGAATCTGGTTTCCAGACCGTCGATTTCGTGATTTTGGTGGTTTACATCATCCTTCTTGTTGGTCTCGGTATGTTCCTCAGCCGCAATAAGGATGGTAAGGAGAAGAGCGCGAACGACTACTTCCTCGCAGGTAACACTCTTACTTGGTGGGCAGTAGGTGCTTCTCTTATCGCCGCCAACATTAGTGCCGAGCAGTTCATCGGTATGTCTGGTACTGGCTACGCTGATGGTATTGCTATTGCTGCATACGAGGTTATGGCAGCAGTTACACTTATCGTGATTGGTAAGTTCCTTTTGCCAGTTATGATTGAACGTAAGATTTTCACTATCCCACAGTTCCTCCGCGAGCGTTACAATGATGGTGTAGGTCTTGCATTCTCAATCCTCTGGCTTTTCCTTTATGTATTCGTTAACCTTACTTCTGTAGCATGGCTCGGAGCCCTTGCAGTAGAGCAGATTCTCAACCTTCAGGGTGCAATGCTCGACCTCGGTTTCGCCGTTGTTAGCATGCGTATGGTTATCGTATTCAGCTTGTTCATCATCGCTGGTGTTTATTCTATATATGGTGGCCTCGCATCTGTAGCATGGACAGACGTTATGCAGGTGACATTCCTCGTAGGTGGTGGTCTTATCACAGCTTACGTTGCTCTCGTCACTATCGGTGACCAGATGGGCACAACAGCATTCGGAGCACTTGGCCAGATTTACAATGAGCTGACAACAGGATCTAATGCAACCGACCCTCACTTCCACCTCATCATCCAGCAGTCAAGCGATGCCGATGCATTCAACAACGTACCAGGTATTGCTGCTGTAGTAGGCGGTGTATGGCTCACAAACCTCGGTTACTGGGGCTTCAACCAGTACATCATCCAGAAGGGTCTTGCTGCTAAGAGCATCGACGAAGCTAAGAAGGGTCTTGTATTTGCAGGCTTCCTCAAGATTGTCATCCCATTCATCGTAGTTCTTCCAGGTATCTGTGCTTACTACATCTTCCAGCACCATCCAGAGTATATCGAGCAGATGAAGCTTCAGGGTACAATCAATGTTTCTGACGATGCTTACCCATGGCTCATCCGTAACTTCACTCCAACAGGTATCAAGGGTCTTTCATTCGCTGCTCTTGCTGCAGCTATCATCTCTTCTCTTGCTTCTATGTTCAACAGTACTTCTACCCTCTTCACAATGGATATCTATAAGAAGTACATCAACAAGGGAGCATCTGACAAGAAGCTTGTAAACGTAGGTCGTCTTACTTCTATCTGCGCTCTCCTCATTGCTCTCGTTGCTACTCAGCCACTTCTCGGTAGCCTCGACCAGGCATTCCAGTACATTCAGGAGTACTCAGGCTTCATCTACCCAGGTATCATCACAGTATTCGGTCTTGGCCTTCTTTGGAAGCGTGCATCTTCTAACGCTGCTGTTTGGACAGCTATCATCACTATCCCACTCGGCGTTATCTTCAAGATCTTCCTTGGTGATGTTCCATTCCAGTTCCGTGCTGGCTACATCTTTATCATCGTATTCTGCTTCTTCGTTACACTCTCTCTCATGGACAAGAAGTACATCAAGTGTGAGCAGCCTTCTGTTGCTGACCAGAACGCAATGATGAAGTGGGGTAAGATTCTCGGTGCTACAGGTATCGTGTTCATCGTAGCAGCTATTATTGTTCTTGCTATGGGTGACAGCACAGAACTTACAGCTTACCTTAACGACATAGGCTTCCAGGCATTCATCTTCTTCGGCGTCCTTGTTGGTGGTAACGGTGTATGGCTCTATTCTGACTCTAAGGATACAAAGCAGGATCCAAAGGCTCTCCCAATCGACCTCAAATTGTTCAACACAACTAAGGGTTATGCAATGGGTGCAATTGGCATCTGTGTAATCACAATGATTCTTTATATCCTCCTCTGGTAATACACATTATTAATAATATGGTTGGTAATGGGTAATAGATTTATCCATTATCCATTACCAACTTTTATCTTTTCAGTAAGACAACGAAGAAAAACGGTGAATCTGCACATCGTGGTTGATTTAGAGCTGTTGATAGGTAAACAATTATTCACGTTAAAAACGTAATAGTAATGCAGAAGATAACATCCATTTAGGATGGCATTGTAGATGACAAGTGTAAGTTTGTATTCTACCCCATTTCTGATTATAATTTCATCAATGAAGATGAATCAGCATATAAAATAATTATTCTCACAATAAAAAATAAAGACTATGTTAGAAGAACTTAAAGAAAAAGTATTCAAAGCTAACCTTGATTTGGTTAAGCAGGGACTCGTTATCTTCACTTGGGGTAATGTGTCTGGTATCGACCGCGAAAAAGGTCTTGTTGTCATCAAGCCATCTGGCGTTAGTTATGACGACATGAAAGCTTCAGACATGGTTGTTGTTGACCTTAACACTGGTAAGGTTGTAGAAGGCGAGCTCAATCCTTCTTCAGACACACCAACACACCTTGTTCTTTACAAGGCATTCCCAAACATCCAGGGAGTAGTACATACACATTCTACTTATGCAACAGCATTCGCTCAGGCTGGACAGGACATTCCAAACATCGGAACAACTCACGCAGACTATTTCTACAAGGCAATCCCATGTACTCGTGACATGACTAAGGAAGAAGTAGAAGGTGAATATGAACTTGAGACAGGTAATGTCATTGTTGATGAGATTCTTAATATCCGCAAGATCAACCCAGATCACACACCAGCTGTTCTTGTAAAGAACCATGGCCCATTCTCATGGGGCACATCTCCTGACAATGCCGTTTATAATGCAAAGGTTATGGAGCAGGTTGCAAAAATGGCATTCATCTCTTATAGCGTGAATCCAATGACAACAATGAATCCTCTCCTCGTAGAAAAGCATTATAACCGCAAGCATGGCCCTAACGCTTACTACGGACAGAAGGGTCAGAAGCACTAATCTAAATATTAACTAACTTATAAAAATAAACTAAAATGGCATTTGAAAACGTAGAGCTTTGGTGGGTAACTGGAGCACAGCTTCTTTACGGAGGCGAAACTGTTAAAATCGTAGATGGACACTCACAGGAAATGGTTGCTGGTCTTAACAATTCTGGCATCATTCCTATCAAGGTAGTATATAAAGGAACAGCTAACTCATCAAATGAGGTAGAGGCTGTAATGAAGGCAGCTAACAATGACGAGAAGTGTGTAGGTGTAATCACTTGGATGCACACTTTCTCTCCAGCAAAGATGTGGATCAAGGGTCTTCAGGCTCTTCAGAAGCCACTTCTCCACTTCCACACTCAGTACAATGCTGAGATTCCATGGGACACAATGGACATGGACTTCATGAACCTCAACCAGTCAGCTCACGGCGACATCGAGTTCGGTCACATCTGCACTCGTATGCGCGTTCCTCGCAAGGTCGTTGTAGGTTACTGGAAGAGCGAAGAGGCTCAGAAGCAGATTGCAGTATGGGCTC
>JAKSLL010000035.1 GCA_024401215.1 Bacteroidaceae bacterium | reverse complement strand
TTATTGAATATGCGAAGGAGTTCACGCAAGAGTTCGTCGCTGAACATGGTGTATGACTTAGGCAGAATACCTGTCAACTGTTCGCTTTGTTCTTCGACCAATGTCATGGCATGATTGACGGCTTCACCCAAAGGCTGATCATCTGAGAGATTTACCAGATAGTCAAACTGAGCTTCACGAGGCAGGAACAGGGCACTCTTGGCGGCAAAGTCGCTTGGCTCAACTGGCATCACACGACCACCACGACTTGGTCGGTTTTTAAGCAGCTCAGCTTCAACCATTTTGAAGCGACTATAAGCGTAGCGCAAGAAAAGTAATGCCAACACAGGCATACAATATTGGCTACTGGTTAGTTTTGAGCCAGCGCGAAGAAGATCTGCCGACTCCCAAAGGTCAGCTTCAAGTTTGCGTATATTTATCTTTTCAGTCATTTCCTCAATTTTAAGGTTGTTCATTGTTTACAAGGTCGCTCATCTTAACCTGTAATATTTCTGCAATCTTTTTGATGGTCTCTAATGAAGGTTGTGCTTTGTTGGTACACCACTTGCTGATAGTTGCAGGATCTTTTTTCATTTGTTCTGCTAACCATTTTGCTGTTTTATGCTGTTCTACAAGCACCACTTTCAATCTGTTGAGGTCGTTATTTACCATTGTACGAAATTTTAATGGAACAAAAATATTGATTTTTCACATAACACGTACAAGAATTAACAAAATTATGACAAACAGCAATCATTTTCTTTGCTTTTTAGTTCAACCAGAATAAATAAACCGCAAAATTAGCAGTAAATATTAGTTTGTAGAGAAACCACATTGTCTAATTCCACAAAGTTATGTGGCGTTGTGGGGTAAAGCAAAGTAGCGTTGCCTCGCAACGCAAGTTAGCTTTGCGGGGCAACGCTAACTAAAAAAGCGGAGATACAAAAAAGATAACCACATCCTTAATTTCAAAAACTCTTTGTCAACTAAATCAGGACGCATTCAAGGCAAGTGTCAACCTGAGCAGTATTAACTAATGAATGTGTCAACTAAAACCAGTACCATACATGTTACACGCGTCACACGCCTTGTGTTACATGCGTAACACCGAGTATGTTACACGCGTAACACCGAGTATGTTACACGCGTAACACCGAGTATGTTGCACGTGTTACACCGAGTATGTTGCACGTGTTACGAATTGCAGAATAAACAAAGGGTTGATTTTTCGGGAGAATTTTGCATCTATACAAATTCAATAAGATATTCATGCAGCAACTAAACCTTTCATACATTTAACTATCTAACATCACATAAAACGGATAAAAACAACAATCTAATCAAGGTACAAATGAACACGAAAAATCCTTTGCTTCTACTTGCCTTTTCCGCCCTATGCTGCGCATCTTGCAGCGCAGACGATATAGTGGTGAGATTCAATGGCAACATAGCAGAAATAAAACAAGAGAAGTCTGACAGCCTCAAGGTTGAAGTGACAGACGCAAACGTAAAAATCACAAGCTCATACAAGAGCCACGAACTCAAAGTGCGCCTCACAGGCAAGACTAATGACGGGTCGCTCTTGATTAAAGGTGACGGAAAGGCTGTCGTGACTCTCGACGGCGCAGACATCACAAGCAACGAAGGTGCGCCACTATGCTTTAAGACAAAGAAGCGCACAGAGATTATCGCTGCCGACGGCACAAGAAACACACTCACCATTACTGCATGCAAAGACACAGCCAACAACAAGCAGGCAGTTATATGGTCTAAAAACAAACTTGTATTCTCCGGCAGCGGCACTATCGACGCCACAGCCACTGGCGACGGCTGCAAAGGCATAAACGCCAAGAAAGACATAGAAATCAACGACATCACTCTCAACGTCACAACGACAGGCATGCACCTGGGCAAGAAAGAGGGCGGCTTCGGATTTGGCGGAGGGATGCCAGGCCCGCCACCTGACTTCAACTTCGACAACCTCCCTGATTCCATCAAGGCTATGATTGAGGAGATGAGAAAGAGGATGGAAAGCGGTGATTTCAGTTTCCCTGGAGGACCTATGGGAGGACCTGGCATGATGCCACCTGGTGGACCAGGCAATGGCGGAGGCTTCGGAGGTGGATTCCCTGGAGGACCTATGGGTGGTTTCGGCGGTTTCGGTGGATTTGGAGGTCCTTCTGGTGACCCTGACCAGCCAAAGTCAGAAGACGGTTTCAAGCAGAAATACATTGCAACGACTAAAGGCATAAAGTCGTCAGGCATGGTGACCATCAACTCTGGTAAGGTGACTGTGAAGACATCATCGCCTGGATCGGAAGGCATAGAAGGCAAGAAAGGCGTGACAGTCAACGGAGGCGAGGTGACAGTCAGCTCTGTAGATGATGCCATCAACGCCAATGCGCAGATATTCTTCAATGGAGGAAAGATTACTGCCGAGAGCAAAAACAACGACGCTGTTGACGCAAACTACGGCGACGGCATGATGGGCTTCGGCCCTCCACCATTCATGATGGGTGGAGGCGACAAAGACAATGCCAGCAAGAAGAATGAGAAAGAGCCAGAGCCAGCCATCATCATTAACGGAGCAGAAGTTTATGCATGGAGTCATGTGGGTTCGCCCGAAGAAGGTCTGGATTGCGACTTCTCTCCAATAAAGATTAGTGGAGGCAAGGTGTTCTCTGTAGGTGCAGGCATGGGAGAGATGCCTTCTGTGCCAACAAACAAGACAGCAACACAGCCTACCCTTCTGCTTGTTGGCATCAACATCGTGAAGAACGAGAAGATAGCATTCTACGAGTCTGACGACAAAGGCAACACAAAAGGAGAACCAATCTTCGATGTCACAATCCCATTCTCCTTCAACAACAGTTCAAGCCTTGTCACCTGTCCGCAATTCATCAAGGGCAAGACTTACACAGCCAAGACCAAGGATTACGCAAAGACATTCAAGATTGAAGAGAACTTCAGCGTTGTTAGATAAATTAAGAGTTAAGATTTAAGAGTTAAGATTTAGCAGATAGACTTTTAACTCTTAATTCTTAATTCTTAACTCTTAATTCTTAACTCTTAATTCTTAACTCTTAATTCTTAACTCTCAATTCTTAACTCTCAATAGTGGGTTAAATCTTGGAGAATGTCAAACTGCCAAGAGCATTCCCTACAATCATAATAAGGAGGTTGACAGAAAAGCCAGCAGGAAGTTCGGCAAGTCGCTCTGCCATGTGGCTGTATCCATCACCCGTAATCCACAGCCAGAAATATCCATAGTTGGCGATGCAATGTTCAAAACCGCAGAGGATGAAGAACATGATCGGCAGGATGACAGCGATAGGGTTGTTTGTCTTTTTCCATCCATTAACAGCAAGATACATCATCACGCCACATCCCCAAGAGAGGAACAGGGCAGAATACCATGACTGCTCCACCTTGACACTCACCATTGCATCGACAGCCGACAAGTCAAGGCGAGAGGCGTTTGCTGCGCTGCACACGACAGCTATCCCTATGAAGTTCATGACAATGATAGGAAGCATGCCGCCTACAGGCTTGTAAAAATCGCCCCACTTCTCAACATACCCTATCCTACCCGTATAGAGAGGATAGCCTTTCAAGAGTATGCTTATCAAGCCAAGAGAGAAGAGGAATGAGCCGACAATATGGTTTTCATTCACCACATACACAATGTCACCCAGTCCTATAATCACGCCTGCAAGCAGAGACTGTATGTAAAAATTAGATATTTCCTTAATCATCCTTTATGTTTGTGCTAAACTTTCCTACTATTTTTTCTCGAAGTCATCAAGCTTCTTGATGTAATAAGCGCGTAGGTCATCCCATTTGTAATATGGATACTGGTCGGTATGCACAGGCAGCGACGCTTCCTTCTCGTTAAGGAGAGCCTTGACAAGCACAGCCCCATTGCCCTTTGTTGGTCGGTAAAACACAAGCTGAATATTGCATCCCATAGGGTAGATACGGTAGTTCACCCACGAGTCTTCGAGATGGTCGAGGTCGTCAACCTTGCGTCCACAGGAGTCAAGCTCCATAAGGCATGCAAGCGGCATGACGCACACCTCATGTCCAAAGCGGAGGGCAGCTCCATTGGTGTAGGTCTTGCTCGCCATGACGGTGTCGGTCGTCTCAATCATATTACGAAGGAGGTTAGCCTGTGAGAAAGGCATGACGCCTTTTGTCTGAGGCGCTGCTCCATATCCAAGATACCAGTCGATATTCTCTATCTTCCACAAATCATAGCATTCTTCCTTTGTGTACAGATTCCACATATCCTCGCCATTGCCATGGCTCTGCATGTTGTTGACCACACGGAAAAGGTTGCGCATGAAGCTCTTCGGACGGAAATCTTCATTATCCCAATAATTCTCATCGGTGAAAAGGCTGCGGCACAAACGCTCAGGATGCGTATATTTACGCTTATAGCTATTCACTATGCCCCCACGTGCGCCATTCGCCTCATTGAGCTGGCGGTTCCATCCTGCATTGAGATACCACTGGAAAGCCTCGCTCACATCATTGTGCATCCTTATCTGCGGATTAAAAGCTGTGATTTCCTCACATTCTGCTGTCATCGACAAGATGCAGCGGAGCACCACTGTGCTTCGAGCGTCAACCTCTGCTGTCTTGCCAGCAAACACCTCAGGGAAATGCTCTGTCATGCGCTTTCCTATGCCATGATGCTGGATTTCGCCAATGTCTGTGAGGTCGCCAAGACGCCCCTTGGTACATGGATAGAATCTCTCAAGCTTTGCAAGAGCCTCTATGCCAAGAGGGGTGAGAACGCCCTGACGCTGTGCTGAGCGCAAAGCGTTGATGACCGACATATATTCGCCATCGCCAAGCAGCCATCGACTGCCATGGCGTCCATAATGCGTCATATAAAATGGCTTATAGCCTTTGGGTGCAGGTGTTAACTTCTGCGTTGGCGCCTGGTATGCCATGTGATTACTTGCCGACTTCAAGATGTCAGCATATATCTCCTCCTTTGCTGTCTGCGCTGATGCAGCGGAAAACAGAGCCTGGCATACAAAAAACGATGCACCAAGCAATAATTTAGAAGTCTTCATGATTGGATTCAAGGGGTATATAGTCATTTATACACAAGTTTAAAGCTTACTCATAATACTCGAAATTGGCATCGCTGCCGAAATCCTTATAGGCATTATTGAGAAGTTCGTTGTCGATTTTGAAGTCACGGTTTATCTCACGATTCTCATCTTTCAAAGAGTGTGAGAACATCCAGTCGTAAGTCTGGTGGCAATAAAACAGACGTGCTGGGCGACCGTGGTCAACGCCAGGCATGCGAGTATAGATGAGTCGCTCGGTGCTGCCAGCGCTCTTCATAGCCTCAACCACCTTGTCGGATGCCGACACTGGCACCGCCCTGTCTGCTGTGCCATGTATAATCCACAAAGGCATCTTGTTAAGTCCGCTGACATCTCTCACCGTTGCACCTCCGCACATCGCCATGCCGGCAGCAATGCGGTCAGGATATGTGGCGCAAACATCTATTGTGCCATAGCCGCCAAGACTCATGCCATACACATATATACGGTCGCTGTCCACATTCCAGTTCTTCTCCGCCCACTCAATGAGGTTCATCACCTTCTGCGGACTCCATGAGCCGCCCGGATTCTGAGGGGCGATGACATAGCAGTCGATGGCGCGTCCTCTCTTGAGGGCATCCATAGGGCCATAGCGGCGCACCTTCTCAAGGTTGCGACCACAGAGGCTTGCGCCATGAAGGAACACAAGCAGCGGACGATGCACAGATTCTCCCTCCTCGTCGTCTGGACGATAAAACCAGAAGTTGTACCCATCAGGTACAGCATTAGTATATGACTTACAATTTGTCTGGGCACTTACGAGCATGCTTACCATAAAGGCAAGCACCATTAATACATATTTCATATTACTTATTTTTTCTATTTGATGTAAGGATTTTTGCAGAAGGGCTGACATAATCTTTTTACCATACAGCCCACTCTCCCTATGGAGGTTATGCAAAGTAACAACTTTTTAAGGGAAAAACAAAGCTTTTCACATATTTTAAATACCAAGAAACACGTATTTACATAAAAAGATGTGCCACTTACAGAATAAATACCTAATTTTGCATAGAAATAAGAAACACAAGATTATGATAAAGACTTCACTCACATTAGGTCTGCTGATGGCTATCAGCACCTGCAATCAACCCGCAGCAAATACAGAAGAGACAGCAAAAGAAGTAGCTCCATCAACAGCACAGATGACATCACAGGCAGAAGCGCGTCCAGAGAAAAGCGTCACTCTCGCCTTCGTTGGCGATGTGATGATGGGCACAAATTTCCCTTCAGACGAGTTTGTCACAGCCGACCGCGGCAAGACACTCTTCAAAGACTGCAAAGACCTGCTCAAGAATGCTGATGTGGCAATCGCCAACCTGGAAGGCGCATGCTACCATGGTGCTATAGGTCAGACGACAAAGAATCCTAACGGAGCAAACTCATACATTTTCCGCATGCCAGGCGACCACATGCAGCATCTCGTTGACTGCGGCATCGACGCTGTGGGATGTGCTAACAACCACTCCAACGACTTCGGCATGGACGGCCGCAAGCGCACCGTGCAGACTCTCGACGAGGCAGGCATCAAGCATTCCGGCATCAAAGACCTCACAGAGGCTGCCGAGTTTGAACGCGATGGCGTGAAATATGCCTATATAGCTTTCGCCGCTTCGTGCAAAGGCACTCTCGACCTCAATAACGAGGAGGAGGTGAAGACGCTCATCAAGAAATACCGTCCTAAATGCGATGTGCTAATCGTCAGTTTCCATGGAGGCGCTGAGGGGTCAAAGGCTCAGCATGTGACACGCAGAAGCGAGACATTCCTCGGTGAGAACAGAGGCAATGTGCATAAGTTCGCCCACTTCTGCATTGACAACGGAGCAGACATAGTAATAGGACACGGCCCTCATGTGCCACGAGCTGTCGAACTCTACAACGGACACTTCATCGCCTACTCACTCGGCAATTTCTGCACACCATACAAGGTGAACCTTGCAGGTGTGAGCGGACAGGCTGCTCTGCTCGAGGTCAAGCTTAACACTAAAGACGGCACATTCGAGTCAGGCAAGATTCACTCTTACCTGCAGACACGAGGAGTAGGTCCACGCACAGACAGCAATAACTCTGTAGCAAAAACTATACGCTCACTCACCAACCAGGACATCCCCGAGGCAGGATTAAGCATCTCTGACGACGGCGACATTGTAACAGCAAAATAACGAGACATGCATACTCTCAGGATACTGTTCACCATACTCTTTTTAACCATGGGATTCTTCAACCTTTTCGCTCAAAGCAAGAAACACGATGCAAGAGGAGGCCAGCACATCAGGCGTTACGAAAAGAGAGAGCCTGTCAAAAGCACAGAGCTGAAGTCGCTATCCACAAGCTTCTACATAGCTCCTTTAGCATACGGTTCTGCCTTCAAAGGGCACTATGCTATAGAACTTCTACCTGCTGACAATGAAAGATTCACCCTCTCATGCAACAACGAGACAATCATGGTTGGCAATGAAGTGGCAGATGACATTCAGAACATCATAGCAAAGTATAAGCTGATGGAGAATAATGGTGTGACAGACATCACAGCAGGACTGCCGCCTGAATACCAACCCATGCACTTCAAAGCAACCTACGCAAGCGGCGAAGATATAGCATACTGCATCAACAACAATCCTATGAACATGTGGCAGATAGAACTGTTTAGATATGTGCGCGAACAAATGCTGTCGCACGGCAACAGGGCGTTTGCCACGCCTGCCGAATTTCCTCAGATAGAGCGCATCACTCTTAAATACTCCGACGGCGACGGCATAGTGCATTGGTATGACAACATCAGACATGATGATGGGCAGATGCTCATGCGCATAGTTTACGAACAAAAGACCAACAATGAAATCTCTGATGGCACGGTGGCAATACCCGACGAATATTATACAGGTATCAACACTCTGGTTGACAGTCTAAATCTCCACTGGGAGGCAAACCACAAGCAAGAATCAAAAATTGACGCAGCAAGTCATCGATACGTATATTTATACGCGAATGGAAAAGATTCAAAGTATATCTTCTCTGCCATGTTTGTTGACGAAGAGCTGACAGAAAGAATCAAGACGGCGCTATGCTCTCTTCGTGAGTATATGGACAAGCCTTTTGATAATAAGTAGTTATAAAAAAATCTGCCACGCTAAGCATATCGCTCAGCGTGGCAGACTTCTTATTTACACAAATGCCTTCTTCGCCCATTTCATGCTGCGCCAACGCCAGATGAAAATCACACCTCTTATGTTCTCATCTAATATAAAGGCTATCCACATGCCTACAAGTCCCCATCCGAGCACAATGCTGAACATATAGCCGAGCAGCACTCCAGCAAGCCACTGAACAACAACGCCCACATAGAACGGGAAATTGACATCGCCTGTGGCACGAAGCACATTTGTAGCGTAGATATTGATTGTGCGCCCGAACTCTCTGCCGATATTAACGAAAAGTATCATGCATCCAAGACTTATGATGTCGGCATTCTCCGTAAGCGCCCCAAATATCGGCTTGCCCACAAAGGCGCTCCCAGCAGAGAGGATGATTGTGACAATAACGGAGAGCTTCATCACATATTTACCAAGCACATAAGCAGCCTTTGGTTTATGCTCGCCAACAAGATGGCCAATGCTTATCGCGCCTGCCTGCGCCATGCAGATACAGAAGATATACACGAACATCACAATATTGTTGATGAGCGTGAATGTCGTCACTTCATTATTGCCTATCATATTGGCAAGGTAGATAATGACTATCTGCTGTGCATTGTATGACATATTCTCTCCTGCCGAAGGAAGACCTATCCTGAGAAGATTCTTCACTTCGTTAAGCAGTCCCTCAGCGCGTGACTTGATTTTAGCAAACTCAGACAAAGGAATATGCTTGGCAAACAAAATGCCAAAAAGCAGCACCATGGCTGTACCGCGTGAGAAAGCAGTAGATATGGCAGCACCCTCAACTCCTAAGGCTGGGAATCCAAACTTACCGAAGATGAGGCAGTAGTTGCCAAAGATGTTCACCACATTTACTATAACAGACACGATCATCGGATAGGATGCTTTCTTGTTTGCCCTCAAGGAAGCAGAGATTGTCATGTGGAGCGACTGAAAAAACACGAACACACCAACAATACGCATATACGGCAGTCCGTGACACATGAGTTCAGGACGCAGATTCATGACGGTGAGCAGCCACTCTGCAGCAAAGAAGAGGAACGCACTCATCAGAAGTCCAAGAATGAGATTAAGAACAAGGGCAACACTTGTGACTTGCACCATGCGACTGCGCTGACCTGCACCAAGATACTGCGAACACAAAACGGAAGTTCCGAGATTGATAATCTGGAATATCAGAAAGGCGAATGTCACAAGCTGATTGACAAGCCCCACAGCACCCACAGCCTCATCGCTGTAGTTGCTAAGCATAAAAGTGTCAACACCACCCATCAAAGCTATGAGCAGCGTTTCTATAAATATCGGAGCGGCAAGTCTTGCCAAGTCTTTTTTAAGATTCAGAGTCATATAATCGTTGTAATATCCAAGAAGTTGGCAGGAAGATGGCTGACGACATTTCAGCAATCTTCAGCCAATGCATACTCAAAGCATTCACTCGTTAGCGCCTTGATCAACTGCGAAAAACTTCCGACAACTAATGTTATCCCTATGATGAACTAAGTAACGTGTAAGTTTTTTTCACGTCATTAAAATTGCAATCCGAATGAGCCTTCGTCATCCTCAACTTTTCGGCGCGGACTGACACCTCGAAGCTGACGACCGACATAACGCACAGGGTTTGAGCCTGTCACAGATGTAGAAGTGAAATTCAGCACAACAGCCGTGTTTGTGTAGTTTGACGTGCTTGACCAGTATGAACCTCTATCATTTCCGTCAATGACGTTATCCCCATTCTTATATCCGCTGACAGGAAGGAAGATGCAATTACCTTCATACATCTCATCTTTGCTTACAACAAGATAGCCTGGAGTTGACGAGCCCTGATACTTCTTCGTTACCCCGTCATACCAAATCCATGTACAGCTGTTCACAAGCTCAGCTATCTCCTTCTGCGTCGGCAAACGCCATGTTCCGCCCCAGTTTGCAGTAACAGGGTCGTATGATGTGGCAAGGTAGTTGGACTGTGTGAAGCTGGCCTTCGTGTCTTTCTCGCCCCACGCAAAGAAATAGCCAGGAGAGTATGGCGCATCTGCACCAACATTGCAGGTTGCCCATCTCACAGACAAGCCCAAGTCGGCATATTCATGACCAAGCACACTATGAGCTGCTTTAACCATCATCTCCTCTGTGCGATAATAATAGAGGTATTTCTTCTCACCTCTTGGACTCAAAATGATATAATCCTCACTCACATCCATCACCTCCTCTGAAGCGACAAGGATGTTGTCTGCATCGAAAAAGAGTATCCTGCCAAGAAGCTCATCATATTTATAAGTGTAGCCTTTGCCATAGTCTGTTGTGCCGTCTTCGTTGAAAGTGATATTACTCAGCTCATTCAGATACCATGTGCCGATAATAGACTTTTCGCCTGAAGCATAAGGGGTGACCCTCCTCTGCTCTGTCTTTCCTATTAATGTGTTCACCATAACAGCCACATCAGAGATATTGAGAGCGTCGTCATCATTCATGTCACCAACAAGAATACCCTGGGCGCAAGCTGTACTCACGCTCAAACTCCAACATAAAAATGACAATAAAAGAAACTTGAAAAACATATAATCTTTTTATCCTTAGCAAGATAATAAAACAGTCCGAAAAGCACACGAAAAAAACAGCACAAACTGTCGAACCTAACACTTATTCCGTTTTCGTGCTGCAAAGTTACCATATAACAACCAAACAAACAAATAATTCCATTTATTGTTTTGACCGATGAAGAAATATGCTTAATTTTGTAGTCGCTTTCAACATTACTACTGATTAACAACACCAAATGAATACAATATTTTCTGTGCTTATATCAAAGGCAACGGGTATAAGCGAAAAACAGGTTGCCAATACAATAGGGCTCCTCGAAGAGGGATGCACTATTCCTTTCATCAGCCGTTATCGCAAGGAGGTGACAGGCACTCTTGACGAGGTGCAGGTGGCAAGCATCAACGACAATCTGGAGAAACTCATTGAACTAGAGAAGCGCAAAGAGACAATACTCAAGACTATCGACGAGCAAGGCAAACTCACTCCCGAACTGAAGACTCGCATCGATAAGTCATGGGACAGCACCGAACTCGAGGACATCTACCTGCCTTACAAGCCAAAGCGCAAGACACGAGCAGAGGTGGCACGACAGAAAGGACTTGAACCACTCGCCACATTCCTTATGCTGCAAAACCCTAATGCCGACATTGACAAGAAGGTCAAAGAGTTCATCTCTGCTGATAAGGGTGTGAACAATGCAGAAGAGGCAATACAAGGTGCTCAAGACATCATCGCTGAGATGGTGAGCGAAAGCGAAGAGGCACGAAATATAGTAAGATTCGACTTCAAGAAGGGGGCTGTCATCTCATCGGTGAAGACCAAGCCTAAGAAGTTCAAGAATGAAGAGGAGGAGAAGGAATGGGAGGATGCATCACAGAAATACCGCGACTACTTTGAATTTTCAGAGAAGCTTGCCAAATGCGCCTCTCACCGCCTTCTCGCTATGCGCCGAGGCGAGGCAGAAGGTTATCTGCGCATCAGCATCAGCGGTGACGACGAGCGCTGCCTCGACCGTCTTGACCGCCAGTTCCTTCGCAATTCGAGCAGAAGCGCCGAACTCGTATGGGACGCTATAGAAGATGGTTTCAAGCGACTCATCAAGCCAAGCATCGAGACGGAGTTCGCGAACTCATCCAAGGAACTTGCCGACAAAGAGGCTATCCGCATCTTCGTCAAGAATCTTGAGCAGCTGCTCATGTCGGCTCCTCTCGGACAGAAGCGAGTGCTGGCACTCGACCCTGGATTCCGCACAGGCTGCAAGGTTGTATGCCTCGACGCAGAAGGCAATCTGCTCCATAACGAAGCAATCTACCCTCATCCTCCAAAGAACGAGAAAGCGGCAGCGAGCAGCAAACTTTGGACTCTCTTGAAGCAATATAAGATTGAGGCAATATCCATCGGCAACGGCACAGCAAGCCGCGAAACAGAGGAGTTTGTGCGCGGATTAGGTCTGCCAAAAAACATACAGATATTTGTTGTCAGCGAGGATGGCGCAAGCATCTACTCAGCTTCAAAGGTGGCACGCGAGGAGTTCCCCGACTACGATGTGACGGTGCGTGGAGCTGTGAGCATCGGCCGCCGCCTTATGGACCCTCTTGCCGAACTTGTGAAGATTGACCCTAACTCCATCGGTGTGGGCCAGTACCAGAAGGATGTTGACCAGAAAGAACTGAAGCATTCGCTCGACCAAACAGTAGAGATGTGCGTTAACAAGGTTGGCGTGAATGTCAACACAGCGTCAAAGCATCTACTCACTTACATCTCCGGCCTCGGTCCTGCTATAGCGCAGAATATCGTCACTTACCGCGCAGAGAATGGCGCATTCACATCTCGCAAAGAACTGCTGAAAGTGCCTAAGCTCGGTCCAAAGGCTTTTGAACAGGCTGCAGGATTCCTCCGTGTGAGTGGAGGGAAGCAGCCTCTCGACAACAGCGCTGTGCATCCAGAAAGCTATGCTATCGTAGAGAAGATGGCGAAAGACCAGAAATGCAGCGTTGCCGAACTTATGGGCAGCAAGGAGTTACGCGAGAAGATAGACATCAAGAAGTATGTGACCGATAAGGTAGGACTCCCTACCCTCCAGGATATAATGCAGGAACTTGACAAGCCAGGACGTGACCCTCGAGAGCAGCTCACCGTGTTTGAATTTTCAAAAGACGTCAAGGAACTCGAGGATGTGCAGGTTGGCATGCTTCTGCCTGGCATCATCACCAACATCACCAATTTCGGATGCTTCGTGGATGTCGGCGTTCACACAAAGGGACTTGTGCATGTCAGCGAACTTGCTGACCATTTTGTGAAAGACCCATCAGAGGAGGTGCAGCTCCATCAGCACGTCACCGTCAGAGTGAAGGACGTTGACCTTAAAAGAGGAAGAATGGCTTTGTCGATGAAAGGAATAGATTGAACAAGTAAAACTTACAATAGGAATTCTCAAAGAAGCAAGATGTTTCCATACATATTGCCTCTTTGAGAATTTTTGTTGACCCTACTTAACTGACTTCAGCTAGCTAAGTCTTACGGTTACAAGAGTTATGCGGTTATACGGTTGGCCTGTAGTTGCATTAAAATTCTGTCTGAAGGCTTCAAAACCATAAAACCTAAAAGCGTTGCGACCGTATAACTGCCATAACCTGTCAGCTGAAAGCAAATGCTAAAGCAGAGTATTTAATAGACCTAATCGCAGATTTTTCTGATAAAGCTTTCTCTAATTTTGAAATTGCAGTAACTTTGTATCATCATTAGACGACAGATACGAAGAAGTTTGTGCATTCCTTAACAAAATATCAGCATTGCTATCTTCAAAGATTGTCTTGAAGAAAAATGGTTGATGTGCTTGATACAAAAAACAGAAGAGCGGCTACAAAACTGATTGTAGTCGCTCTTCTGTTTTGTTTGACAAAAGGATTAGCTAGTCTTACTGCTCCTTCTGGCTCTTCTCCCAAGCCTCCCAGTCGGCAAGTGCTTTCTCCCAGTCGGCGCCTTCTGCTGCTGTGCCCTGCTCTCCTGACTCGGCAGCAAGAGCCGCCTGCGCTTCTGCATCACGCTGACGGTCACGCTCACGTTTAGCTTTCATGTCGGCGATAGTGGCGTCATCGAGAATCTTTATCACACCATGCTCTACGCATCGGTCGAGTTCTTCGGGGCCAAAAGCCTTGCCCTGTTCTCCAAAGTCCGAGATGTTGAATTCAAAGTTGCAACGCAGCTGATGGCGTATTTCCTTCTGCTGGAAACGAGTACCCGCACACTTCTTGCCAAGAAGCATGCGGATAATACGGATTTCTTTTTCTGAATATTTATTTCTTCCCATTACTTGTTTTCGTACTTCTCAATCTTGTCTGTGTTTGAGAGGAGGAAGTCAATATCATCATAAGCATTCATAAGGCAGTACTTCTTGTAGCTGTTAATATCGAAATGCTCAGAGTTGCCTGTTGTGACATTTGTGACAGTCTGATTAGGCACGTCAACCTTCACCTCAGCATTAGGATTCTTTGCTACTGTGTCGAAGAGTTCAAGCTGGAACTCACGTGACACGATGACAGGAAGCACGAAGCAGTTGAGAAGGTTATTGCGATGGATATCAGCAAATGAATTTGAGATTACCACACGGATGCCATAACCTGCGATAGCCCATGCTGCATGCTCACGCGAAGAGCCTGACCCCCAGTTCTGTCCACCGATGATTATTTCACGGTTACCCTTTGAAGGAAGCTCATTGAAAGGAGCCTGATTCATTACAAAGTCTGCAACAAGATTGCCATCTGCATCATAACGGATGTCGTGCATGAAAGCATCACCATAAAACTTAGGGTCACGAGTAGTGAACGCCAAGAATCGTGCAGGAATGATATTATCTGTATTGTTGTTGTCAATTGCAATAGGAATACAAGTTGACTGTATTATGTCGAATTTTTCTTTAGCCATGGTTATTTCCAGTTTTGCTAGTTTTTTCTAGTGATTCTAGTGATTTCTATTTATTCTAGTTTTCTAGAATGTCTCGTTTATCTAGGAATTCTATGAATTCTAGGATTACTAGAGTTTTCTTGGATCTGTGATGACTCCTGTGATAGCACTTGCAGCCACAACAAGTGGAGAAGCAAGAATGGTACGAGCACCAGGTCCCTGACGACCAACAAAGTTACGGTTGCTGGTAGAGATTGAGAGCTTGCCTGCTGGCACCTTGTCTGGATTCATAGCAAGACAGCTTGAACAAGATGGGAGACGGAGTTCGAAACCTGCCTCTTCAAGAATCTTGTCAATGCCCTCATCAATAATCTGCTGGCGCACGAGCCATGAACCAGGCACGAGCCATGCCACTACGCTGTCAGCCTTCTTCTTGCCCTTCACAACAGATGCGAATGCACGGAAGTCCTCGATACGGCCGTTAGTACAAGCACCAAGGAAGCAGTAGTCAACAGGTGTGCCTTCAAGCTTCTGACCTGGCTTGAACTGCATATAGTCGAGCATGCCAAGGAACTGCTCCTTCTCTGACTCGCTCATGCCATCAGTTGTTGGAATGCATTCGTCAATTGCAATACCAGCACCAGGGTTTGTACCGTATGTGATGCGAGGAGCAATGTCTTCTGCACGGTAAGTGACCTCTTTGTCGAACACGGCATCGTCATCGCTCTTGAGCATCTTCCATTCCTCAACAGCCTTGTCCCAAGCTTCACCCTTTGGAGCGTACTCACGATCTTTGAGGTAAGCGAAAGTTATTTCATCAGGTGCAATAAGACCTGCACGTGAACCCATCTCGATAGAGAGGTTAGAGAGCGTCAAACGACCTTCCATGCTCATATTGCGGATGGCAGAGCCAGCATACTCGACAGCATAGCCAGTAGCACCAGAGGTTGTCATCTGAGCCATTATGTAGAGAGCCACATCCTTTGCTGTTGTACCCTCTGGGAGTGTACCCTCAATATTAATGCGCATGGTCTTTGGCTTGCTCTGAAGGATGCATTGTGAAGCAAGCACCTGGGCAACCTCACTTGTACCGATACCCATAGCAATAGCACCTACAGCACCATGAGTGGAAGTGTGAGAGTCACCACACACGATAGTCATGCCAGGAAGAGAGAGTGCCTTTTCAGGACCAACAACATGGATGATGCCATTGTCCTTTGTGCCCATAGCGAAGTGCTTTATGCCGAACTCTGCGCAGTTTGCTGCGAGAGTCTCCACCTGCTTGCGTCCCACAGGGTCATCTATTCTCTCCTGCTGGTCAGAAGGTGTGTTGTGGTCAGGCATTGCATAGACATGGTCAGGGCGAAACACCTTAATGCCCTTGTCTCTCAATGTGTCAAATGCCTGAGGCGAAGTAACCTCATGAGCATATAAACGATCAATATATAATTGTGTAGGACCGTCCTCCACGTTCTGAACAACGTGTGCGTCCCAAATTTTATCAAATAAGGTAGACCCCCTCTGCCCTACGGGCATCTCCCCCTCTATGGGGAGAGGGCTGGCGCATGAATTGCAAACCTTGTTATCTGTATTCATTTTTGGATTATTTCTTTAATTGTTGATATTACTGTGTTAGTTTCATTTATGACCTCCTCGTTGGTGAACCTTATCACTCGAAAACCAAACTGCTTTAGATTTTCCGTTCTGTAAGCATCGTATTCAATTTGTGAATCCGTAAAATGGTAAGCACCATCTACTTCTATGATAAGTTTTTTCTCCAAACAAACAAAATCAGCTATGAAATCATAAATGATGTGCTGCCTCTTGAATTTCACGCCCAACGCTTCCCCACGCAACTGCTGCCATAAACAAATCTCCGCAATGGTCTGATTGTTACGGTTCTCTCTCGCAAAACTCTTTAACAACCCATATCTGTCCGAACTAGCCGTTTGATAATTCCTAATCATAAAAGTTCATTTGCCCTCATCGCGCCAGCCTTCTCCCCATAGAGGGGGAGATGCCCGCAGGGCAGAGGGGGTCTTCTTTTATTTAAACTTATTAATTGCGTCAATATAAGCCTCAACAGAAGCAGTTACGATGTCTGTGTTAGCGCCAAAACCATAGTAGATGCGATTGTCGTACTCAACCTGCATGTGTACCTTACCAAGGTCATCAGAACCCTTCGAGATTGCCTGGATAGTGAATTCCTTAAGAGTCATCTGGCGCTTGATGATCACCTTGAGAGCATTGATTGCTGCATCCACAGGGCCATTGCCGCTTGATGCTGCCTCAAACTTCTCGCCTGCGATATCAAGGCCGATAGAAGCAACAGAACGAACACCCTTACCTGTTGTCACCTGGAGGTAGTCAAGCTTGATGTTCTTGCCCTCTGTACGTTCTGCACCAGCAAGCACAAGGATATCATCATCTGTAAGCTCCTTCTTTTTGTCGGCAAGCGCAAGGAAGTCTGCATAAATCTTATCAAGCTTCTCGCCATCAACCTCTACGCCATTAATATGGAGGCGGTATTTGAGAGCAGCACGACCTGAGCGCGCAGTAAGCACGATTGACGCCTCTTCGATTCCCACATCCTTAGGGTCCATAATCTCGTATGTCTCAGAATTCTTCAACACACCATCCTGATGAATACCTGACGAGTGAGCAAAAGCGTTCTTACCCACAATAGCCTTGTTTGGCTGAACAGGCATATTCATGAGAGACGAAATCATGCGAGATGTTGGATAAATCTTTGTTGTATTGATGTTTGTCTCAATATTATATTCTGGGTGGAGCTTGAAAATCATAGCAACCTCCTCGAGAGATGTATTACCAGCACGCTCACCAATACCATTTATCGTCACCTCTACCTGACGGGCACCGCCAAGCACACCTGCTACGGTGTTGGCTGTTGCCATGCCGAGGTCGTTGTGACAATGAGTAGAAAGGATTGACTTGCCTGCTGCAAAAGCGTCAACATGCTCGTAGAGGTAAGCGATCTTCTCCTGATATTCATTAGGAACACGGAATCCTGTTGTATCAGGTATGTTACATACCGTAGCTCCCGCCTTTGTCACAGCGTCAATGACACGAGCAAGATACTCGTTGTCTGTACGGCCTGCATCTTCTGCGTAGAACTCAACATCCTCCACATATCGCTTAGCATACTTCACAGCAGCAACAGCACGTTCAATGATCTCCTCTGGAGTGGAGTTGAACTTATACTTGATGTGTGAAGGTGAAGTGCCGATACCTGTGTGGATACGCTTATGCTTAGCATACTGAAGAGCCTCAGCTGCAACATCAATGTCTTTCTCTACTGCACGAGTGAGCGCACAGATTGTTGGCCATGTAACAGCCTTTGAGATTTCAACAACACTATTGAAATCGCCAGGACTTGAAATCGGGAATCCTGCCTCGATAACATCTACGCCAAGCATCTCTAGCTGCTTTGCTACCTGGATCTTCTCAACGGTGTTGAGCTGACATCCTGGCACCTGTTCGCCATCACGAAGCGTAGTGTCAAAAATAAAAAGTCTATCTGCCATATATTATAATTGAAGACCCTCTCTGGCTTTCAGCCATCTCCCACTCTATGGGGGAGAACCATTCGGTCAGATTACAAGCCTTCTTTATTTAATTGTTATTAATTTCCAACTTTTTGCGACCCACATCACCAGCCATCTCCCCATAGCGAGGGAGATGCCCAAGTGCAGAAGGAGTCTTTTATTACTAAAAAAACCTTCCCCACTTTGCAGCGAGAAAGGTTTATATCAAAATGCACACATTATCTATATACACACCCTTCTCACCGCGACTAACTAAGTCGTAGTACGAGAATGCTAATAATAATGTTTGCAAATGTAGCCATAACTATATCAAAATTTGATGCAAAAATAATGTTTTTTTTCCAATCAGCAAAACCATTGATAGAGAAATTGCAGTTTTTGGTGTTATTTTTCTCTTTTACCCTAAAAGTTTCTTCACACATGCACTGATAGCTCTGCCTTCAGCAAGTCCTGCCAACTTCTTTGTAGCAACACCCATCACCTTTCCCATATCCTGAGGTGAAGATGCTCCAACCTCAGCGATAATGGCCTTCAGTTTCTCTTCCAACTCTGCCTCACTGAGTTGCTTTGGCAGATATTCCTCAATCACAGCCAACCTGTGCAAGTTCATTGTCAGCCAAGTCCTGACGATTGTTTTGAACGAACAATGCAGCCGACTCTCTTCCCTGCTTTGCCAGCTTCTGCATAATCTTCAGAGCAGCTTCATCAGTCACCTCATTGTTTGCCCCTGGACGAGTCTTCTCCTCCAGCAAATACTTCTTCACATTGCGAAGGGCGTCAAGACGCATCGCATCTCTCGCCTTCATTGCGGACATGATGTCCTTGCTGATTTGATCAAATAATGCCATAGTATAAATGATTGTTTAATAGAATTTCGGGGGCAAAGATAACTATTCTTTTTCTCAAAAACAAAGATTCTCTCTTAGTACCACATAACTAAGTTTGCTTGGTTGCCCATTCTTTAAGTTTTTCCCATGGCTTTTGTGGTCTGCCATTGCCAACAATTTCACAAGGTAAACTATGCTCAGAATTCAGTCCCCAGCTATACCTAAATTGAGAATTGTATGTCTGAAATATCGGATTGACTTCACTATACCGCAGATCTCCTTCTATTCCATTGTCAAACAATGACGTAAATCCACTTTCCTTCTTGAGCCATCCAAAATTATACCAGCCATTGGCAAAGAAATCGGATCTGTCACATTGCATAACT
This sequence comes from Bacteroidaceae bacterium, assembly GCA_024401215.1. GTDB lineage: Bacteria > Bacteroidota > Bacteroidia > Bacteroidales > Bacteroidaceae > Minthosoma. Next base: position 14,919 of record JAKSLL010000035.1, on the reverse strand, counting down.
CTTATAGTTAATATGTAAAGGAGATATAATTGGACTTTCACATCACGCACTTCTTTGAGTTCCGAATATTTTGAAGAAACTCTTTTCACGAATTTCTTTTCTTCGTTTTGCAGGAATTCATCTAAGCTATCAAACTTACAATCCGTGTATTTGACTGACAACGCCATCACAGCAGGATGCTTTGCATAGTCTTCGTCAAAAATGAGTCGCGCATCCGGTTTATAATGAGTGTAAAGTGACGAATTCAACATATTTCCCCATATTGCGTGGAAATCATCCTGTGCCAACATCTTATAAGTCTGATATATTGCATCAAGCCGCTTAGTTTCAAAATTGTCAACATCCTCATCACTAACAACATAACAGTCTATTTCTTTTTCTCTACTTGTGTACACACTGGCAAGTATTGGCATTATATTACCGTAGAAATGTTGGTCATCTTCTATTCTTTGAATCAGTGGTTTCGCATCAGGATATTTTTCAATTATCTTTGATTTAATGTTTTCTTCTATGCATTGGGCATCGCGCAAACCTTCAAGATTAAAACCTGGTTTTCTGACGATTGCATAGACATTCGCATTTTCCGCCAAATAGATTACGCTTCTTAATATTCTTGGCTGTTCACGTTCTGATTTGTCTTTCGTGTTTACAATAAGATTACGGACAATCCTCACATAGTCTTTAAGATTATCATAAAACGTGTGTCTCTCCGAATCCGTGATTTCACCCAATACGGAACGGTGTTTATACAAATATGATAAGGCAGAAAACAGAACTACAAATTGGTCGATTTGCATGTTCTCACCCTTTATTGACATACTAAGAATTTCAGACAAAGACAATTTTTTCTCTTTTACTCTGATAATCGAGAAATCGTCAAACGAGCTTAATAAAGGTATATGATCAAATGCAAAGATTAAGAAATTGACATTTTCATTGTTAAAATATATTTTTCTAAGCAGATTGAAGTTTGTGAAATCATCTTCGTACCCCTCTTCTGAACGATATTTCGCTTGTGAGAAATAAAGCATACGAGTTACAAAACACAGAAAACTCATAAAGCATTCGTCAGTGACAAAAACCTTCTTTTTCCTGTAGCTCCAAAGATGGCTGACCCAATCGTACTCCATTTTATCTTTTATCTCTTCAAGTCGAGGATGACTCTTCACGATCTTATAAAATTCCGATTTGAAATTTTCAAACTCTGTTAGAATCTTTCCTCTTGCATTCATCCTTATGTAAAGCTCTTCAGATAACCCAAACTGCTTCAAAGGAACAAAATAGAAAGAAATTGCGTTTTGTGGAGAAAGTAACTGTTCCAACTTAACCTTGCCATTTGTCAATGATGAGTATGCAGAAAAAGTTTTCAGCATACGCAACATTCCATTGATAGAGCCATCGTTCAACCATTCTGGATCAAACCAATTTCTATTCTTGATGTAACTATCTATGTTTAAAAGACTGTTAGCTGGGTACTCTTCGTTTATCAGATATTTACAAAAGTCATGAGTTGCAGGGCGTGTTTCATAAGTGAATTTAGAAAGAACCTTTCTCATGTCATGCAGCTTTGCCTCGCGTACCGACAGGAACCAATGAAGAAGCCAAAGTGTAGTGAGGCGTTGTTGACCATCAATTGGAATAAATGTCTTCAGCAATGTCCTCCCATCTTTGTCAACATCCTCTCGCTCATTGCCATACACAAAATCCAACTCTATACAAGTGCCTTCCTCCATGGCAGTAACAAGATACTCGACAAATCTATTGCGCAAGTCAGATTGTTCCTCTCTGCCCTGTGCATAATCTCTTTGTATAATTGGAATTTCTATCTTGTCATACTCATCACAAAGTGAGCATAATGTATGTTTATTAACCATTATTTTTCTCCTTTTTGAACTTATCAAACACTGTTATTATCTCATTGATATACTCCTGCTTATCCGAATGACTCCAAAAGTATGGCTGATTGTCGGCTTTACTATAAATCTTGAGAAACACATTCCTTGTACAAGGTGGAATAAACTTTCCTTGTCTTTCCATTTCAATTATACGGTCTCTTTTCACAGGGAAAATAGCGTTATTCAAACTTGCATTATCAGGGCAAGAAAGAAGAGCCATGTTATCTAACTGATGCTTTGTTGACGGAGAGTCAAATGCATCTACAATTTGCGACCTTAACAAGTTAAACTCCTCATTATCTATGTCTTCTTGCTGACTCATAGCCAAGAGCTTTTCCCTCATTGACTTCACATCTACTTGACACTTTTCCCCATCAATGCCATCTGTCTTCTCTATGAAATCTATCTTGTCTATAGAATCCAGCGTGTCTTTGATCCAATTCTTAATCACATCCTTACGCTGTAATGGATCCTGCGATTTTTGGGCATGTATATGCTCCAAGCTCCATTTCTCTCCCTTCTTGATTTCATTGTACAAATTAAACGGAAAACGATTTTGAGGGTTTGCCTTTAACTGAAGAACGGATAAAACATTAAACAGAAGCAATGTGTTCTTTAATAATGTCTGATCTCCTTCATACGACAATTGTTCAATGTCAACATCGTTTAAGAACTCGTCAACTTTAGAATACACCCATTTTCCAAAAGACTGTTTATCCGTTTCTGATTTTTCCAGTATTTCGTCTATCTTAATAAAGTTTGCAGACAAGAGAAAACCTATGTAATGATACAAAGTCCTGTCATTATACCAATATCTGAATTTGCTGAATGTTTGCTTTACTCTTTTCCAAAGATATTCTGCTTGCTCAGTCTCGTTTACAGAATTTCTTATCTCTTTCTCAAACCATTTGTATGTATTATAATTCTCTGAGTTTTTGTTCTTTGCAAGTAATTCAAAGATCAGCTGTATATGGTTGGCATAGGATTTGTTTGTTAAAAAACGCCACACTCCATGTTGTTGTAGCCAATGCTCTATCTCATACCATTCGTTTGAAAATTCAGCTTGACGCATCAACTTCTCATGTTCGGTCTTCTCCTCAATCTTACTCATCAACAGAGCTCTAACCAGTTCTGCATCTTCAAGAGGAATCTTTCCTATGTTAAGTCTGTTGAAAATATCAATCTTTTCCGACTCTTGGTCATTCTGGTCTTTTGTGATTAAGTTCACATTATACCAAATGACTTGAACTTGCTTAAGCATTGTGGTTGCAAATTCATCAGCATAAGCAATGTCTTCATTCTCTTTCTCGCAAAACCATTGGTCTATACAGCGATAAGCTTCACTCATAAAGTGGAAATCAGGAGTGTCATCGTTATAAGTTGCAGGAGACAAGTTCTCAAGGAAATGAGAACTTTTATATCTCTTGTCAAAGATGATCTTATACCTTCTCTTTCCCAATCTTTTTAGGATAAGATACAATGTAGTTAGACGCTGTTGGCCATCAACAATTTCCCAAACCACATCACCGCTTTCATCCGTTTGTGCTACCACTACCACGGGTTGCAAGCAGTAAGATTCTTTAGTTGCACCCATAACAGATTGACTCTTCAAAAAATTATCAATATCCTCAAGAAGAGCCAGAACATGTAAATCTGTCCATCTATAACCTCGTTGATATGAAGGAATTATGTAATGCTCCACTCGTTCTTCGCGATTAGGCGTTTCCTTGTTTAAAATCAATTGCCCTATTGGAATTGTTTTAATTGTATTCATATTAATATAGTTTTTCCAATGCAATGGCAGCACAAGCTTCCGCATCTGTCAATGCATGATGATGAAATTTCAAATATATAGCTACATCTCTCGGCAAATCTCCACCGTCCTATCACCTTTCATATTCAGCCCCTATTTGCATCACCTCAGCAACCACTGTTTGAAAACCGGATCTTGAATGCTTGTCACACCAGCATCTATACTGATTAAATCCCTGTCCAGCACAGCTTTACGCAGGTTTTTGATATTTGCAGACGTGCCAAGTTTATATTTGCGAAGCACAGCAGCTGAACTGAAATTCACCTCACCATTTGCAATGGCGACAAGGAAATTGATCTGGCGCGGTTTAAGTCCATCAATAATATTGTCAAACAGCAATGCGCTTCTATCTATCATTTGCTGGTACGCCACATTCAATACTTCCTCGCTTGCGGTTTCCTCAGTGAGCATCCACAGCAATTGGCTAAGCTGCTGCACATAGTACGAATGGCATTCCATCTTGTCTGCAATGCTCAAAGCAAGATCTTTGCTTATACATTTTCCTGTGTCCTTAAAACGCTTAACTATAAAATCCGCCCAAACATCACGTTCAATCTTCTGCAGCATTATAATATCGCCAAACTTATAGAAAGGCATTTCGTAATCTGCAAAAATATTGAGCAGCATGTGCTTCTTGCTGCCATACAGGCAATAGCATACATTCTGATGTGTCTGCCAATGTGAGCGCAATCTGGCTTGAAAAGCAACGGGGGCTTCAAAGTTCTCTACATTCTGGAACTCATCTATACAGACTATCAACTGTTTACCTTTTTCTACAGCAATCTTCTCTGGCAAATCAAGAATTTCATCAATCGAATACTTTTGCTCATAGAAATCCAATCCAAGAGAGAACTCCATTGATGCTCCTACATCTGCAAGTGTAATCTTTGGCCCTAACGATCCTACATACTTTTTCACCAGTGCCACGAACTCATCCATCTTAGTTGTAGCAGCAGACAACACCGCATTCATATATGCATGGTAGAAGCTTTCCTCATCTCTACAGTTGAACACATCCACATGACAAGTCAAGTATTTATCCGACTCTGACTTTATCACTTCAAGCGTACGATGCACCAACGACGACTTCCCCCATCTTCGAGGAGAAACAATCGTCGTATTAATTCTGCCAGTAAGATTCTGTTTCAATCGCAGAATGTCTTGCTCACGACCTGTGAAGTCGTCAGCTTCTGCCAATCTGCCATATACAAAAGGGATGTTCATATACTTGTTTCTTGTATTGGATGCAAATGTAATGATTTTATTTGAAACAAAAACATTTCAAATGAAATCATTTCAAAGCATGTGCCAGTTTTTAGACTTATATTTCTCATTAAAATGCCTAAAAATTGTTTGATAGAAGTTGTTTTGTGTAAAATATTGTATCCCTTGTGTCGTGTTTGCTTTACATTTAGAATAAATTGCTTTACTTTGTAGCCGAAATAAAAAAACAAACAAAGTAATAACCAAAAAAAATTGAAGAAGGATATGAAAAAGAACTATTTCTTTGCCACTATCTACAAGAAAATTGGATGGGCATTGTTCGTACCAAGTGCTATTCTCGTAGCATTACACCTGTTCGATTCTGGAATTGCCGATTGGGATTTCGGAGCGTGCTATACATTTTCTGTCATACCTACAGGAATAGATGATGCGCTTGCAAGCAAAGACCATGCTATAGGCGATTTGTCATTCTTAGTGTACAACTTTTCATGGATGGACGAAATAGCATGGGTATTCTCTATGCTGTCACTTATCTTCATTGGTTTCGCCTCCGAGAAAGACGAGGATGAATGTACAATAGATATTCGACTCAAGTCGCTCATGTGGGCAGTAAAGACCTACGCCATCCTGTTCGTGGCAAGCGTTCTTCTTGTCTATGGTGCCAACTTCCTTGTTGTGCTTAGTTTGCAACCATTCGTTCTTTTCCTTTTATACATTATAAAATTCTATATCGAACTGTATAAGTTCAGAAAGGAGACAGCAGATGAAAAATAACCTGCGTGTGGAGCGTGCTATAAAGCGCATGACTCAGCAGCAACTCGCTGAAAAAATCGGTGTAAGCCGTCAAACTATTAATGCCATCGAAGCAGGCAAATACACTCCTTCGGCAGTCCTTGTCCTGAAGATGGCTGCCGTATTTGAAAAATCGGTGAACGAAATCTTTGAACTTGAAGATTCGGATTGGGAATAAAAAACTAAGTGGGCTTATGCATAAGAGCGTAACACAGATATTCTGCATCGCCAGCGCAATACTCTATACCATTTCATGTTTCATGCCAACAGGTATTGGTGTGGAGACGGGTAGTGAGAATCTGCCAGGATATAGTTGCGTACTGATAGGGTGGCTATCGTTTATTATGCCGCTATACATTCCTTGCTGGCTGTCCAACTTCATGTATTACTATGCGTTGGCATTGACTTTCAGGGAAAAGAAACTTGACCGTGCTTTCAAGTTTGCAGGAATAGCATTCGTCATTACAGCTGCTTACATAGTGGTGAACTTTTTCACGGAAAAAGAGGAATGCAGGTATCCAAATTATGCGTGCTACATTTGGTCGTTGAGCTACTTCGTGCTGCTGTGGGGCATAATGCGCCAGAAACTTCTTAATAGCGAGTTTTTCCGTTCTTGGACAACAGCTCTACATGTCTTCTGCGGCATTGTGTCGGTTGTCCTTATTGGGGGACTTATCCATGTGAACGCAAAGTTTGATTCGTTTGCTGGCACGCCCATCAACCCATATTTCGAACAGTATCGCAAGAATGAAAAAGGCGTTTATTTCACATGGAGTGCAAAACATCCATATCCTGATTATCTGAAAGATGTGAATGAGGATGCCTTCGTTGTGCTCAGCAAAGACTTTGCCAAGGATGACAAGCACGCATGGAATCACTATAAATTGATGAAGCATGTTGACCCAGCCACATTCTATGTTGGCGAGACAGGCATTCCAAAGGATGCAAAACACGTGTATTGGTGGTATCGCGATGGACAAGGGCTGGCAGAGTATCGCCCGATAGAGGATGAGATTGATGTTGCTTCGGCAGAATATTTCATCAAGGAAGAGAGCGATATTACGGAATACAACCTTGACTGGATTCGCGACTCAAAGCACACATACTATTGCGGTCGCATGACAAAAGCAGATCCTCACACTCTCAAGGAAGTGGGATGGGGATGGTATGCTGACCACCGCAATGTGTATTGGCAATACGGTGGCTTCAAGAAGATTGACTCTCTTCGCACCAAACTTGAGAATCTCATTCCTTTCAGCAGCGGCCATCTGCGAAACGGCAACAGCATCATTTACAGGGACAGCATCCTCTTCGCCGACATCAAGATCACTCGTTTCGAAAGTCCTAATTTCCATCTGTGCATCATCAACGACATGCTTTTCGATGGTCCAGAGCAGATACTCAAGGGACGCATCAACGTGGATAAGCTTCGTGTGTTAGACTATGGAATCTTTGCTGACGACAAGCATGTGTACTGCGGGAAATACCTTCTCAAAGGCGTAGATGCTGCCACATTTGAAGAAGTGGGGAAATATGGAATGAAGTTCCGCGACAAGAACCGCGAATATATCTACAATCCCCGCGCTAATAAAGGCGAGTGGCCGTTTGTGGCTGAGAAGAAGGAATAAAGTGCATCATCAAGGACTCGCCCTCAAGATGGCATGAAGCATGAAGGGCATAAACAGAAAAAAAGAACTACCCTTCGTATTCCGTCGTATCAACAATTCCAGCCTCCATCAAAGCTTCCTTGCGCTCAACGCAGGTGCCGCACTTGCCGCAATGCTTTGTGCCGCCTTTGTAGCACGACCATGTCTCGCTGTAGTCTATGCCAAGCGCCTTGCCGTGACGAGCTATATCCGATTTTGTGATGTTGGTGTAAGGAGCGTATATCCTAACTTTCGTATCCGTGCCTTGCGTCATCGCCTCGCTCATTGCGTTGATGAACTCAGGGCGGCAATCGGGATATATTGTGTGGTCGCCTCCATGATTAGCAATGAGCACTCGTGTCAAGCCATAGCTCTCTGCCATACCACAGGCGATGGAGAGCATTATGCCGTTGCGGAAAGGAACGACAGTACTTGCCATATTCTCCGATGTATAATGTCCTTCGGGAATGGCATCTGCTCCTGCTAGTAGAGACGACTTGAAATACTGCTCCATAAAGGCGAGAGGTATCGTGATGTGCTTTATGCCCAAGCGTTCACAATGCATCTTCGCAAGCGGAATCTCGTTCGCATTATGATTGCTGCCATAGTCGAAGGAGATGCCTAAGGCTATGCTGTCTTTATATTCGTAGAGCATCGTGATGGAATCCATTCCACCCGACACGACTATAACACTATCTTTCATCTTATGGGGGTATTATAAAAATTATACATAAGTTTAGCTTACAAACATTCAGCAGATATCGAAACTTATCGCCATCGCTGATAACATTAACGGACGAACGCCATCCCATCTGCTGAATCCGAGGATATTCGCTGAAAAGCTGATACTCATATACAAAGTTAGTCATTATTTATTCTCTAACAAAACATATCCATGTTTTTCTGCATTTCATCATTTCACTTTAACCCTTCCAGCGAGATATTTGCAAACAAAGCACTTCACAATATATAATCCTTGCAAAGACACAAAAAAATGGAACTCCCGTCTTCACAGATAGAAGTCCCAAGAAAAAAAACAGAGTTAGTCAATATATAATAATAGGTACTTATGTCAAACACCATATTTTCAACAGAAATCACCCTCTTAGCCTTTCGCCTCATCATCACAGAATGTCCACTCTTTCCATTGAATTTGTTGCAAAGTTAAACGATTCTATTTATACCACCAAACAAAATGTTAGCTTTTTTTCAAAAAAAAATAACGTATAAGTTAGCAACACGAAAAATGAGATAAAATAAACGTCATAAAATACACGAATGCCACTTTTACACCAATTCTTTTCCCAAAACTAACAGCATGTTCAATATTCGTATGTAAAAAACGAACAAAACAGTTTATTTAATGTCGAAATAGCTTTTTAGGAATTTAGCAAGAACATTTTGCAGACAAACAGAAAGAAGAAATCTCTAATTTGGCTACGCTACGCCGAGCTCTTCGAGGTTCCCTAAATTCTTGATAAAAATAATTCTGACCATTACATAAAGTACAGTTTGTTATTTATTCACCATTACTTAGTAACCCAGTAAAATGCCAATAAGCTCTGTCACATCAGCCACATTAACGCTTCCGTCATCATTCACATCACCCTTACTGTCGCTTGCTCTCGTGCAGAACACATATTCTGCTACTGCCGAATCTCGGTAGTTGTCGGCAGTTGCATACACCCTGACCTTCACCTGCGGCACAGAGACCTCCGTGTCGCTTTCATCACCTGCTGCCACTATAGAGAATTCATGATGGCACTTCGCCCCCTCTGTTGCGCATTCAAACCTGCATTTGCCGTTCTCAACCCTTATGGTAGGTGTTGCGCATGCTGGCATGAAAGAGCTGTAGGCATCAAACGAGACAAGCCCCGACTCTGCATTCTGACTTATCGCTGTGAGGTCTATATTCAACATTTTCTCCCCATCGACATTAGCCACAAACGTACGTGTTGCAGGCAGCGAGGTGCGTGATAGTTCTGTGTTATTGCCACTTGCAATATTCCCATACAGCTGCCCCCTATAATCATCGCCAGTAAGGATATAAGTTTCCCCATATTTCGTGCCAAAGGAATTGCTAGCGGGGACGACAGTATAGCGCTGATGATTACTATCATCGTTTATCCTCCTGCTTTCCCACACTTTCTCATCATAATCCAGATGAAGCACCAGGACACCATTTATATTATATTTCTCAGGACTGCAGTCATAAAAATCCACATAGGAAAACCACTTGCTCTTGTAATAGTGATTCTCCACAAGATAAGCCTCGTTGGTGTTGCCCTCATTATAAATAATGTATGCCACAGGCTCATCGCCTATGCACGGCATCTCCTTCACATGCAAAGCATCATCAATGACTATCGGCGTGAGCCATCCTGCCATCCAACGCTCCAGAGCCGTCATGCCCACTGGGCGCTCACCTCTTCCTTCCGGACCCGAATAATTTCCCCCGTCAAGGACATCCCATGCCATCATGCCAAAGCCTCCAGAAAATTTAGTGTCGTACACATCAGGAAATCCCAGGCAATGCGAGAACTCATGGCACGCCACTCCTATACCATATCTTTTCTTTTCCTTATCTGCAGTACTTCCATATATCTCCGGCACTAAAGCGTATGTGTCAATCTTCATGCCATCACGATACATCGCGCCATCGCAGCAATCATATCTTTTTGCCGACGACAATGTCCACTCTTGAGGCCATATCAAGTTGTCAGAATTGTCTGTAAAATTAGCACCACAACCTGCATAAACCACAAGCACCTGGTCCACTTCACCATCTCCATCCCAGTCATAATCGGAGAAGTCAACAAAATCGTCAACCAAGTCAACAGCTTCACACACCACCTTTGCAGCATACCTGTCAGAACTGCCTATGGCAGAATAACTTTGTCCGTAATATGTTGACGCCTCACTTACCGTCACAGGGCCTACAACGTCGAAATCTACATTCAGCATACCATAACTCTGGTCATAGAAATAGTCTTTCACCGAACCAACATGATTGTCATCGCTGTACCCTATCTCATTATACATACGATCGTAATCATCTCTCACATTCTCCCCAAGCATGGCGCAATCTGTAAAGTTAACAAGTATCACAAGCCCTTTCTTGTTTCCATGCGCACCCACATTCTGAGCAAAGGTTATCCCCTGCTTTTTTGTTAAAGAAGAACTGCCCTCAATGCCCACAGCCGCCCGCGCCCTGTTGAGACGCATCATTCGGCGTTCGTCATTCTCTTCTCTCTTCTGACGCGCAGCATTTTTCATCTCCATCTCTTCATCTGCTGTGGCATAACGATAAACGCCTTCGCCAAGATTCAGCACCACCTCTCCGCTCCGGGTCTGCAGCCAACTGCCAGTCTCATCACCAACAAGCGTCACCAGCACAGACTCGCCACTCTGCAGCACAACGGTTATCCACTCCCTTCTCGCAGGAGCGGCACAAACCATCAAAGCGGCAAGCAAGAATAAAACTGACAATAAACTTTTCTTTATCATAATCTACAATCACAAGTAGGTGATTACATCGCAAAGATACTCATTTTTTCGCAGAATAAGCACAAAACAAAAGAATTTTGACGCCATATACATTATATCTTACTATTATTGAACCCATTTTTCTCCTCAAATATTTTTCAGTATCACAAACAATCATTATCTTTGCAATAAAGACAAGTAGCCATCCGTTAACCAATGTTAACTCATGACCTATTAACTACCATGAAGAATCAAGGATAAAACCTTAACCACATGAAGAAACAACACAAGATGAAAGTTATGAAGTACAGCATTCTCACAATAATATCATTCTTTATTATGGCGTTCATCAGCAATGCCAAAGCACAGAGCACAACATCCGACAACTGGAAAGACGCGCCTGCCAAGTTATGCAAACGCTATGACTACGCCATGGAGCACATATCCGAGAAGTGGGTGGAAACTTTTGCTGATTCGCTCATCGAAGCTGGAGAGGACGACGATGATGACGCATACCAGTATTTCGGCATGTCACTACACTCACAGCAAGCGTTCGTAAACAAGGATTCTGTGGCGTTCTGCGAATACATAGCCAAGCAGCTGCAGCTCGCCAAGGCATGCAAGTTCGACGCTCTGTATTACAAAGACAGAAGCCTCATCGTGGAGTTTCTCCTCAACACCGGCCACACCTATCAAGCAGAACGCGTAGCCATGAAACTCATCAGCGGAGCAAGAAGAAACAATAATGACGAGGGAATATACTACGGCACACGCGCGCTTTCTAAACTCTACATAAAGGTCAACGACTACAAAAGCGCACTCGAACTACAGAAAGAGTCTTTAGAAGCCGCAAAGCGATGCAAAAAAGACAAAACACATATATCAGAAATTCTTGCCGACTTGGCAAAGACTTACTCCTTGATGGGCGACTACACCAAATGCCTTGAAAATGCCAAGGCTGCTGTCAGCGAGAACCCAGACAATGCACATGCATACACACTAATCGCAGAATGCTGCTTCATGAACAACACCAAGGCTCTCGCCGAGACAGCCGAGAAGGCACGCAAATGCAAGCCAAAGAACAATGAGCAATATAGGGACGACATGACAAACGTGCGCATCCTGACTCTCGCAGCCAACGGAAAGACTGACGCAGCTCTCTCACTTTGCGACTCACTCAGCAATAAGGAAGATGCACTCAACCGACGTATCGATATCCTGAAGAAATGCGGCAGATGGGAGCAGGCTTTCAAGACACAAAAGAAGCTAATCGCACACCACGACTCAATAATACATGCTGACACAAAGAAAGGCGTTGCCGACATGAATGTAAAAATCAACTCACTCTTCGAAGAGCAACGCGAAGGTGCCGTTGAGAGGTCAAAACAAAACAAGACATTCACCGTGCTGATGAGCATCATCGCCATCCTCCTCTTCATCTTTATCGTCATGCGTGGCGACAAGCACAGAAGAGGTTGACGCAATCTATCAAACACAATTACTTTCCTATGGGGGTGAACAAATAATTTTGTTCACCCCCATAGTTGTATTACAAACCTTTCCACACATACCTCTGGCTCGGAAATGTGTCATCAACTATATTCAAGGCGGTATGGGGCGTTTACAATAGCACCCAAGCAAAATCAATAACGCATCAGTCAACATCCCACTCTACAAAATCAGAGTTCTTATCAGCAATATCTTTCAGTATCAGCCCCACATCGCTTTGGGGATTGTCCAAGACAATGACAAGAGTGTCCATTGGTCTGGTAAGAGGCATAAGAGACCACAAATAGACGAACCTATGCTTGCGGTCTTCAGGCGATTCCAAAGCAAGAGAATTTTGCTGGTCATCCCTATATATATTACCCTTGTACTCTATGAGTTCATCAAAACCTAAACATACGGTACACCACCCTTCCAATCCACGACAAGAATCGTACTGATACAACCTGCATTGCTCTACCGAAGTAGGATATTGACCTCTAAGTACAGGATTAGTGCCATCAAACAAGTCAATTCCCATCTCCGAGAATTCATCTAACTTGTAAAAGTGCGATTCATCTTCATTATGATTCACCATCTTTGGAGGAACAAGGAAAAGTATGTCATAGTTATCACAAGCATTATTCTTGCAGTTTTCTACAAGCTTAGCATGTTCATCCTTGTCATACTTATGAATTATTCTAACCTTTCCGCCCAAAAGCTTCTTGTTAACCTTCACCTCCCACTTCAGACCACATGCCATAGCAAACGAATTGACAAAAGACACAAGATTAGCCTTCTGACGCATTCCCATAGTCTTGTTCACAGAGAAAGAAGAAAGGTTACGATCCCAATGCTGTTTTACGCCAGAACGGATAAACTGGTCAATACCATCTGCCACAACAATACTTTGGGGCCCATATATCTTCAAGAGTATCATTTTCTCTGCATCCGACCAATCCTGAGCCTCATCCACAAAAATGTAATCCCAGTCAATGGCTGTCTGCTCCATCTCTTTGAGATAGGTCACATCATTGTCCGAAAGGCTGCCATTGACATAGGATGCCAGTTTCTTGATGTATGCCTGATACTTATAAAAATAATCAGGTTCATCCATAGCTGGGCAGTCCCCAAGCAATATCCTCATAAGGTTAAGGAAAAAATCATGCAACGGCTGTACCTGAACAGTATAGCTATCCACCTTATCTGGAATATCAATAAAGTGAAGCAATCTGCGAATATCCGACACAAGAGCCTGGTTATATGTTAGCAGAAGACATCTGTTGCCATCCTCAGCATTTGCCAGTTTAAGCGCCGTCTGCAAAAGATAGAACGTCTTACCCGTACCAGCACGTCCAGAAAAGATTGTCAGCTTATCCTTTGACTCCATATTTGATATGCTGTTATCAACCGTTTCCTGTGTAAGAGCCTCCAGTTTCTTCCTTGTCAACCCAACAGCCACGCGTCTCACCTTAAGCAATTCCTGCATATCCGACATAAACGAGCCACCCTGACTGTTCACATTGATATGATACATGCCACCGTATGGCTTAAACTTGCCTGCATTAAGTTGCGAGATATTATGACGCACCAAATCTGCCACCCCAAACTCGGAAGGCAACGCATTAATGGCATTACCCTTAACAAGAAGATTTTTCAATTTCTCGGGATAAATCTGGCGGAACCATATAAGGTTACACACAAATGGCTTGTATCCATTCGCATTGCTGAAATAATTCATAAACGAATACTTCTGCGCCTCGCTCTGATCCGACACATCCTTCCAACTACCCTTGTAATTGACATACAGATGAGTATCTGCCGACATCACCTTATCCTCTGTATGGTCTTTTAGTTCTATAACATAACAGAAAGACTCCACACTCACATCTTTCTTTGACGCATCATCCTCAGAAGCATAGAAAGACTTAAGCGCATATCCACTTATCTCACCAAACAGCAGAAGATCAATATCTCTCACCTTCTGCCCGCTCAGAGTGAGACTATATCCAATATTCACATTACCTTTCGCCGAAGGACACTTAGAGAAGTCATTATCCAACATCTCCTTCAACTCTCTTGCTGCTTTACTCTCAGGAGAGTTGTCATCCTCATTATGTATTAATATGCTAACCTTTACTGCCATAAAGTAAGGAAATAATTATAAGTTGAACAAGTGAAGTTTTTCAGAACATTAATTACAAAAGTCTATAAAAGACTTTTGACAAACCCGATGTTTTCATCTTGTATATAGTGCTTCATATAATTTGCATAAGGTATGACAAGAGCTGAAACTCATACAAACACAAAAAGAGATTTCGACCACAAAAGTACAATGTTTTTAAGAAACGACAAAACAAAAAAGAAAATAATCCTGATGGCCTTAGCTTTCCACAGGAAATAGTACAACATTACTAGTGATGCGATAAATTTCGCTTAACTATATTTATATATTTAATATTTAATCACTTACAAGCGATCTTTGATTTTTTGATTTGAAATTGATTGAGTAATTTTGCAGCTAAAACTGCAGAATTATGAATATCGGCAAATATATCTTCGCTCAGGTCATTGACTT